>JAGAZG010000114.1 GCA_017940105.1 Mailhella sp.
ACGCCCGAAAAACAGTCCCGTAGGCACGAGCGGCGCCACAAAATCCAGTATGTCCACGAGGGTGCGCCCATGCCTGCGCCCCCACAGCCAGGCCGCCGTGACCACGCCCAGCAGGCCGCCGTGGAACGACATGCCGCCGTTCCACACGCGCAGCACCTCGAGCGGATCGGCAAGATATTCCTGAAAATCATAAAAAAACACGTAGCCCAGCCGCGCTCCCAGGATAACCCCAAGCATCACCCATGTCACGAGGTCATCCACATCGGCGCACTTCCAGCTGTTCCACGGTCGCGAGGCGCGAAACCGGCCAAGCAGCCATCCGGCGGCAAAGGCAAAGACATACATGAGGCCATACCAGTGCACATGCAGGGGCCCTACGCTCAGTGCAACCGGATCAATGGACGGATACTGCATAAACCGCTCCCCCGGACCCCTGCCGCGCAGTCATGGGACGCTGCCTGACAAAAAGCGGAGGGGCAAAAAAAACTTTACGGAACACAGCTGCTGAGATACTCCTTAATCAACAAGACGTAAAGGAAGCTGCCATGACCACCATCCACCCCCGATCCACACCCCTGCTTCCGGCCATCCTCAGCGCCGCAGGCATAGCCTTCTGTTCATGGGTCATGATGACCGGCGGCGATGCGCTCTGCGTCACCGAAGGATGCAGCCTGTTCCAGGATTTTCGCATAGCCGGATATTCCCTGTGGGAAGGAGGCCTGGTTTTCTTTACGCTTCTGCTCCTGCTCTGCCTGCTGCGCCTGTCCGGCGTGGCCGCCCTGACGGCGGGCGCGGGCCTCGCCGCAGACATCATACTCCTCTCCGTCATGCTTTTTACGGCGCCCTGCTTCAACTGCCTGGCTGCCGGGGCGCTCATCGCCCTCTGCTATCTCGCCCTTCTGCATGAAGCGAAGAGCAGCCGCACCGGCAAGACGGGCCATTCGCTGCTTGCCGCGGCATGGACCGTGCTTTTTCTCTTCAATGTGGGAGGCATCATCAGGGACGCCTCAGTTCCATGGACCCCCGTCACCCATGATGGAAGCGGCGACGTGCAGGTGTGGTTCTCTCCAAGCTGCCCCGCCTGCCAGAAGCTGGTGCTCCAGTATGAAAATATTCCCGGGGCGGCATGGTACCCCGTTGCCGAAGACGCCGCCGACCTGTGGGTGATCAAATCCATGGCAGACGAACTGGCCAAGGGCGTTCCCCTGCCGGAAGCCGCCGCCAGGGCTCGAGAAGCTGTGCCGCGCCCCTTTGTCGAAACGCCTTCGAACCGCATGGCCATGCTGCGCCCAGGCATGCTTTTGCTGCAGCTGCGGCTGTGGATAAACCGGGCCCATGTGCTTTCTGCAGGATCGTCCAGGCTGCCTTTCGTGGAATTCAAGGGGCTGCCTGCATTTTTAATGCCTGCTGATCCAGCCGCTCAGGAGAAACAGGACGCGCAGGATGAACACACTCGGACTGAACTTGGCGGAACACATCATCCGGAGCAGAACGGTCAGACCATCCCTGAACTTCCAGGCTTAGGCGTGGCAGGATTCTGCGACGGAGAATCGCCCGAGCCCTGCCAGGATGACGCACGGCCCTCAGCGCCGTCCATCGACACCAGCGGCATGTTTTAGCCCGCAACAAAAAAATGCGAAGTAAGCGCCGCCGCGCTTGTATCCGGCACGTTTTTCGTTTAGAATATGTCTGCTTGGCGGCCGCTGTTTCCCCGACCGCCTGAACGCAGCACTTTTTCACGCAGGTTTCTATGGATATCACGGCATATTGCACCAGCAAGGGCGAAAAACTTGTCGGCCTGTGGGTCGACCGCTTTTTTGCCAGCTACCCGATTGACAGCACAGGCTTTATGCGCACCCGCAGGGACAAGTTCGCCAACCCTGTCGGTGAAACGACCCGCAACGCGGCTGCCCTGCTTTTTGACGCCGTCATCGGAAAAGACGCTGATCCCGAGGCCGTAAAGCTCGCGCTGCATGACCTGATATGGATCCGCGCAGTGCAGGACATGACGCCGTCCCAGGCTGTCGGCGCGATAGTCCTGCTTAAGGATATCCTGCGCAAAGAAGTGCTGGCAGAATGCCTTAAACCGGAAAATTCCAGTTCCGGATCCCTGAAGGGCTACCTGGACATGGAATCACGGATAGACACGCTCTGCCTCATGGCTCTTGACATGTATGCCGAAGCCAGGGAGCGCGTTTACAGGGTGAGGATAGAGGATGTTAAGCAGAGCCAGTCACAGGTGATACGGCTGGCCGGGCTTCGTAGGGAGCGCTCGGAACCGCTCCCGGAAACAGACAACGAGGGGTAGAGGAATGACCATCGCTCTTGCGGCCACTCTGCTGATCCTTTTCATAGGATGGGCAGGGCCGGCACTTGGCCTGCAGTATCTGTTCGGCGTGATCTTACCGCTGACGGCAGGTGCTGTGTTCATTATCGGCTTCATCTGGAAAATCGTCCACTGGGCTAAATCTCCTGTTCCTTTTGCCATCCCCACGGTGGCAGGGCAGCAGCGCACGCTCAGCTGGATAAAACCCAACAGGCTGGACTGTCCATGGACCACGCCGGCCGTGGTCGGAAGGATGCTACTTGAAGTTCTTGCCTTCCGCTCGCTTTTCCGCAACACAAGGGCGGAGCGCACCACTATCGACGGCACGCCGCGGGTGACCTATTTTTCCAACAAGTGGCTGTGGGTATTCGCGTTGCTGTTCCACTACAGCATGCTCGTGATCATCATTCGTCATGCCCGCTTTTTCCTTGACCCTGTGCCAGCATGCATAGCCGTCGTCGAATTTCTGGACGGTGTCTTCCAGATAGGCGCTCCCCGCTTCTACCTGACCGACGCTTTCATCATTATGGCGCTGGCCTTTTTGTTTTTGCGCCGCGCCTGCTCTGAAAGGCTGCGCTACATTTCCCTGCCGGCAGACTGGTTTGCCCTCTTCCTGCTGATTGCCATCGCCGGGTCGGGCATCTGCATGCGCTACATCAGCAAGGTCGACATCAATCAGGTGAAAGAAGTCATCATGGGCCTTGCCACGCTGCACCCCGTCAGCCCCGAAGGAATCGGGAGCATCTTCTTTGTACACGTCACCCTGGTGAGCGCCCTGCTCATCTACTTCCCCTTCTCCAAGCTTATGCATATGGGCGGCGTATTTTTCAGCCCGACGCGCAACATGAAGTGCAATACCCGCCAGGAACGGCATGTGAACCCGTGGAATCCGCCCAAGAATTTCCACACCTATGCCGAATATGAAGACGAATTCCGTGACGCCATGGTCGAAGCGGGTATTCCTGTCGACAAGCAGCCAGAACCCAAGCCGGAAGAAGCGTAAGGAGGACGACCATGGCAAAAATGCCCACACCAGACCAGTTGCTGTCTGCCATTCCAGCGTCGTTTCCGAAAGCGGGATGGATGGACACGAAGCCCGATTTCCATCCCGGCAGCTACTGCTATCCAGCAAAGACCGAAACCCTGAAAGGACTCGGCTTTGAGAACGCCCACAACTGGGCGCCCGACAACGAAGACTGGGAACTCCCTGAAAACTGGGAAGAAATCATTTACAACTCCCTCAAGGACGCGCTTGAAAAGCACCGCTCCCTGAAGGTGTTCATGGACTGCTGCGTGCGCTGCGGCGCCTGCGCCGACAAGTGCCATTTCTTTATAGGCACCAACGATCCTAAGAACATGCCCGTGCTGCGCGCAGAGCTTTTGCGTTCGGTTTACCGCCGTGACTTCACCACCGCCGGCAAGTTGCTCGGCAAGGTTGCGGGAGCCCGCAAGCTGGACAAGTCCATTATTAAGGAATGGTTCATCTATTTTTATCAGTGCACTGAATGCCGACGCTGCTCGCTGTTCTGCCCCTATGGCATCGACACGGCTGAAATCACGGTCATCGTGCGCCAGATGCTGCTCGACCTCGGCCTGGGCATCAACTGGATCATGAATTCTGTTTCAGACTGCAACCGCACCGGCAACCATCTTGGCATCCAGCCGCACTCCATGAGGGAAATCGTAGAATTTCTCTGCGACGACATAGAAACCATCACCGGCATCAGGATCGATCCGCCGTGGAACGAAAAGGGGCATGAAGTCATCTTCATCACTCCTTCGGGCGACTATTTCGCCGACCCCGGCATTTACACGTTCATGGGCTACCTGATGCTCTTTCACGAAATCGGCCTGGACTACACGCTTTCGACTTACGCTTCGGAAGGCGGCAACTTCGGCTCGTTTGTATCCTTTGACGTAGCCAAGCGCCTGAATGCAAAAATGTACGCCGAAGCTGAACGTCTTGGCGTCAAGTGGATACTGGGCGGCGAATGCGGCCACATGTGGCGCGTCGTCAACCAGTACATGGCAACCTACAACGGTCCCGCCGACTTTCTTGAAACCCCGGTTTCGCCCATCACAGGCACGGTGTTCAAGAACGCCGCCGCCACCAAGATGGTGCATATCGCCGAGTTCACCGCCGACCTCATCAAGAACAACAAGCTCAACCTGCGCCCGCGCCGCAACGACCATATCATCACCACATGGCATGACTCATGCAACCCTGCCCGCGCCATGGGCATACTCGAAGAGCCGCGCTTCATACTCAAAAACGTGTGCAACAACTTTGTGGAAATGCCCGAGCACACCATTCGCGAAGAAACCTTCTGCTGCGGATCCGGATCCGGCCTGAACGCCGAAGAAATCATGGACCAGCGCCTGCGCGGCGGTTTCCCAAGGGCCAACGCCCTGCGCTACGTGCATGACACCAAGGATGTCAACTGGATGGCCTGCATGTGCGCCCTCGACCGTGCTGCCCTGCCGCCCCTGGTTGACTACTGGGTGCCGGGAGTCACGGTTTCCGGCCTGCACGAGCTTGTGGCCAACGCGCTGGTCATGAAAGGCGAGATCCCCCGCACGATGGATCTGCGCCAGGAAGATCTGCCCTTCCCCGATGAAGACCCCGAAGCTGCGGAGGAAGCGTAAATGTACAATAGCAAATTCATCATTCCCGGCATCCTCGTTTTTGCCGGGCTGTTCACCGCTCCCTTCTGGATCAACGCCGTTTCTCCGAAGCACGAAGCGGTCAGCGTGGCGCTGCCCAAGGATCCCGTCGTCTTTTTCGGCGAGGCCAGAAGCAAGTGCATTGAACCCAAGGAGTGGATGGCTGCCAACCATATGGAGCTGCTCATAGAGTGGCGTGACCAGGCCCTGCGCAACAACAAGCGCATATATGTCGCGAGCGACGGCAAGAAATGGCAGACCAGCCTCCAGAACACCTGCATGGCCTGCCACGCAAACAAGGACGAGTTCTGCGACAAATGCCACAACGCCAACAGCGTGAGCCCGTACTGCTGGGATTGCCACGTTGAACCCCAGGGGAACAACAAATGAATACAAGCAGACGTTATTTTCTTAAAGTCGCAGGCCTTTCCACCTTCGCCATTGCGGCAGGAGCCTCAAAGGGAAACGCCGCGGAATACGAAGCCTATCCCGAAGGCCTGAAGGCGCACCGTTGGGCAATGGTCATAGACACCCGCCGCTTTAACAGCCCCGAAGATATGAAGCCGATTGTCGACGCATGCCATAAAGCGCACAACGTGCCGACCATTCCAGGTCCGAAAGAGATAAAATGGATTTGGGATGACACCTTTGAACATGCCTTTGCAGGCGATCCTTCGCCCATTCTGCCGGAACGCATTGAAAAACGCCGTTTCTTCCTGCTCTGCAACCACTGCACCAACCCTTCGTGCGTGCGCGTCTGCCCTGCCGGCGCGACGTATAAGACCCCTGGCGGCCTGGTCGCCATCGACTACCACCGCTGCGTCGGCTGCCGCTTCTGCATGGCTGCATGCCCGTACGGCTCCAGAAGCTTCAACTTCATGGATCCCCGCCCGCACGTGAAGGAGCTCAACCCGGAATACCCGACGCGCATGCGCGGCGTCGTGGAAAAGTGCACCTTCTGTGCCGAACGCCTTGAAAAGGGTCAGATGCCGGCCTGCGTGGAAGCTTCAAAGGGCGCCATCGTCTTTGGTGACCTCAACGATCCCAAATCCATTGTCCGCAAGATGCTCGCAAACAACTTCAGCATTCGCCGCAAGCCCGATCTGGGCACCGATCCCGGCGTCTATTACATCATCTAGGAGGGAACCATGGTCGAAAAAGTTCTCAAGGGTTCTCCCAAATACTATCTCTGGCTGCTGTTCCTGCTGTCCATCATCGGCTATGCCTTCATAGTCTACGTATTCCAGCTGATGTACGGCCTTCAGACCACGGGGCTCACTCGCAATACGTCCTGGGGATTCTACATCGCCCAGTTCACCTACCTGGTCGGCGTGGCCGCCGCGGCCGTCATGCTTGTTCTGCCGGCCACCTTCCATCATTATCATCCCTATCACCGGGTCATAGTTTTTGCAGAATTCCTCGCCATAGGCGCAGTCATCATGTGCATGCTCTTCATCGTCGTCGACATGGGGCAGCCACAGCGTGTGATGAACGTCATTCTGCATCCGACGCCCAATTCGGTCATGTTCTGGGACTGCACCGTGCTGTGCGGCTACCTGCTGCTCAACGCAGTGATCGGCTGGACTTCGCTCGAGCATGAAAGCCGCCATGTGGAAGTGCCCCGCTGGATCAAGGTTCTCGTGGTCATTTCCATCTTCTGGGCCTTTTCCATCCATACCGTGACGGCGTTCCTGTATGCCGGGCTTCCTGGTCGCCACTACTGGCTCTCCGCCATCATGGCGGCACGCTTCCTGGCATCTGCGTTCTGCGCCGGCCCTGCCTTGCTGCTGCTCTGCCTGCTGCTGCTCAAGAAGCTCACCGGCTTTGACCCCAGCAAGCCTGTCATACGGTCGCTTTCCATCACAATCGCCTACGCCATGGGCCTGAACATGTTCTTCTATGTGCTTGAACTGTTCACGGCTTTTTACAGCGGCATACCCGGCCACGCCCACCCCATCCATTTTCTGTTCGGCGGGCACGAAGGCCTGAACGTATGGGTGACCGGCTGGATGTGGACTGCCGTCGTGCTCGCTTTCGTGAGCATTTTCTTCCTGGCCATTCCCAAATACCGCTACAACCTTAAGATCCTGCCCTGGGCGCTTGTCGCCCTGGTAATCGCCACCTGGATTGACAAGGGTCTTGGTCTGCTGATCGGCGGCTTTGCTCCGACCCCCTACGAAACGTACGAAGTCTACACCCCCAGCTTCTGGGAAGTTTCCGTCGGCCTCGGCGTTTTTGCCGTCGGAGCGCTCGTTGTTTCGATACTCTGGAAAATAGCCCTCGAAATGAAGAAGGAAAGCGGCGTCCCCTTTGAACTGTCCGAAGGGGAATAGAGAAACGTCTTCCTGCAAGACCATAATCAAGGCCCGCGTCCTCAGGATCGCGGGCCTTTGTCATGCTGAAAAGGCTGCCTTGACGATGGCTTAACCGCCATATATAGTTTGGTAAGAAATATTGTTTCATCCTTAAACAAGGACTTTTCCATGTCTCTGCACATCGTTGATCATCCGCTCATCCGTCACAAGCTGGGCCTTCTCCGCAAGGAAAGCACTTCCACAAGCGAATTCCGCATGCTTGCCAAAGAAATTGCCAGTCTTCTCACTTATGAAGCCACCAAGGATCTCCCCACAGAGAAAAAACCCGTCAAGGGTTGGGCGGGAATGGTGGATGTTGACTACATTTCTGGAAAAATGATCACCATAGTCCCCATCCTGCGCGCAGGCCTCGGCCTGATGGACGGTGTGCTCGACATGATTCCCGGCGCCAAAATCAGCGTTCTCGGACTGTACCGCAACGAAGAAACACTTGAACCCGTTGAATATTATAAAAAGCTTGCAAAGCGCATCGACCAGCGCTTTGCCATCATCCTCGACCCCATGCTGGCCACCGGGGGCTCGCTGATAGCAGCCATCGACTGCCTCAAGGCCGCTGGCTGCCCCAAGATATATTCCCTCAATCTTGTGGCTGCCCCCGAAGGCGTCAAGGCCGTGCTTGAAAAGCATCCGGACGTGGAGATTTACGCTGCCGCGCTTGACTCGCACCTCAACGAGAACGGCTATATCATTCCCGGTCTCGGCGACGCCGGAGACCGCATATTCGGCACGAAGTAACCAGGCATGGCCCGATATTCCTCACGCATCAGCGACAGGCACATGGTGGCCGTCAGGTTCAGCTCCCTCGGCGACATAGTGCTCACCACGGGAGTGCTTCTGCGCTATCACCAGGAGCACGGAACCATGTTTACCGTTGTGACGCGCAAAGCTTTCGCCCCTGTCTTTGACGGCCATCCTGCCGTGCAGGAGGTTATCGGTCTTGACGAAGGCGAACTGCACGGGCCTTCCCAGGCGGCCGCTTTCAGGCGCATAGTGGAAAAAGGCAAGGATTCTCCGCTGCTTGACCTGCACAGGAATCTCCGCAGCGCGCTGCTTGCCAAAAACTGGAAAGACGCCATCATCTGCTACAGGAAAATGTCGCTTGAGAGACGCTTTTTCCTTTGGAGCAAGGGGCGACTTTGCCGCAAGGCGCTGCTGAGCCTCAATGTTCCTCAGCGTTACGCCGCCGGCCTGTACAGTCGGGAAGAACTCCCCGCGCAGGAAGAACTGCGACCCAGGCTTTTTTTAAGCGAAGAAGAAAAAAATCATGCCTGCCAGGCAATTGCCGGGCTGCGCAAAAACTTCAGCCGGGTCGTTGCCCTGCATCCTTTTGCAACGCATGACTTGAAAACATGGAAGCCAGCGGCATGGCTCGCCTTTGCAGCCCTGCTCAGGAAAAACAGCATCGGTTGCTTCTGGATTGGACAGGGTCCGGACTTGCCCGCTGAAGAAAAAGAATGTTCCTTTGTTAACAAAACCGGACTGAGACAGCTCTTTGCCCTGTGCGGCGAAGCTGACGCCGTCGTCACGGGCGACTCGGCGCCCATGCATATAGCAGATGCCGTCAACACGCCGGTTCTTGCCTTGTTCGGCCCGACGACGCGGGAATGGGGGTTCTTTCCTTCAGGAGCTGAAGACCGCGTGATGCAGCTCGACCTGCCCTGCCGCCCCTGTTCCCTGCATGGTTCCGGTTCATGCCCCCATGCCCATGCGTGCCTTGAAGGCATCAGTCCTGACGCAGCCCTCGGCGTCTTGCAGTCCATGCCTGCCATTGACGGCATGAGCTGATGCGGCAGCACCATGTGAGATATTTATCATTAAGTGTTAAAATCAGCGCGAGCATTGACCGGAATTAATATTCGTGCTAACGTTTTGCGAACTGAATGCGGCAGTCTGTCAGATTTTGTCGGCCTGCCATGACAACAATGGTGAGTTTTCACATCCACCGTCTTAATGTGAAGACCTTTTTCTGTTATCAGAGCCAGGAGGATCATAATGCAAATCTCCATTGGTCTGGGGAAGGATGGCGCCGAGGAACGCCTTGAAAAGCGTGGCATTTCCCGCCGTGACTTCCTTAAATTCTGCTCCACTGTCGCCGTCGCCATGGGAATGGGCCCCGCGCTTGCGCCCACTATCGCCAAAGCGCTGACCGCTCCCAATCGTCCTTCCGTCATCTACCTGCATGATTCTGAATGCACCGGCTGCACGGAAGCGCTCATCCGTATCAGCAAGCCCTTCATCGATGAACTCATCCTTGATACTATTTCGCTGGATTATCAGGAAACCATCATGGCCGCCGCCGGCGAAGCCGCCGAAGAAGCCCTGCATATGGCCATGAAAAACCCCAACGGCTACATCTGCGTGGTTGAAGGCGCCATACCCACGGCCATGGACGGCCTCTACGGCACCATCGGCGGGCGCTCCATGCTCGAAATCAATAAGGAAGTGCTTGCCGGGGCCAAGGCCGTCGTCGCATACGGCACCTGCGCCAGCTTTGGCGGCATCCCCTCAGCAGCCCCGAATCCCACGGGAGCAAAGGGCGTAAACGACTGCTTTGCCGACATGGGCATCAATGCCATTAACGTGCCCGGCTGCCCGCCCAACCCGATAAACCTGGTCGGCACGCTGGCCGCTTATCTTGGCGGACTTAAAATTGACCTGGACAAGCTCAACCGTCCAAAAATGTTCTATGGCGTCACAGTTCACGAACTCTGCGAGCGCCTGCCCCACTTCGAAGCGCTCGAATTTGCCCCATCCTTCGATTCTGAAGAAGCGCGCGCGGGCTGGTGCCTTTTCAAGCTGGGGTGCAAGGGGCCGATGACGTACAACAACTGCCCGAAGGCGCTGTTCAACGACGTCAGCTGGCCTGTCAAGGCAGGGCATCCCTGCATTGGCTGTTCCGAACCCAATTTCTGGGACAAGATGACCCCCTTCTACGAAAACTAGCGAGATGCCGTTATGAGCGAAGTAAAAAACACTCCCCAGAGCAATTACACCGGTCCGGTCGTCGTAGACCCGCTGACCAGGATCGAAGGCCATCTGCGAATTGAAGTGGAAGTGGAAAACGGGCGCGTAAAAGATGCCCGCAGCTGCTCCACCCTTTTCCGCGGGCTTGAAACCATCCTTAAAGGCCGTGATCCGCGCGACGCGCAGTTCTTTACCGCCCGCACATGCGGCGTATGCACCTACACCCACGCACTGGCCTCTACCCGCGCCCTTGAAGACGCCATGAAGATAGAGCTGCCGCGCAATGCAACACTGATCCGCAACCTCGTGCTCGGCATGCAGAACCTTCACGACCACGTGGTTCATTTTTACCATTTGCATGCGCTCGACTTTGTCGATGTTGCCGCTGCACTCAAGGCCGATCCTGCCAAGGCTGCAAAGCTTAATGAATCCATTTCTCCCAGGCCGACCAGCGAAGCGACGCTGCGCGCCGTTCAGGCAAAGGTCAAGGCACTTGTGGAAAGCGGGCAGCTCGGCCCCTTTACCAACGCCTATTTCCTTGGCGGGCATCCCGCATATTACCTGGACCCAGAAGCAAACCTGGTCGCCACGGCGCACTATCTTGAAGCCCTGCGCGTTCAGGTCGAAATCGCTCGCGGCACCGCCGTCTTCGGCGCCAAGAACCCTCATCCTCAGTTCCTCATCGCCGGCGGCGTTACCTGCTACAATGCCCTTCAGCCGGAAACCATCGCACAGTTCACAGAGCTGTACAAAAAGGCCAAGGCCTTTGTCGAACAGGTCTATATTCCTGACCTGCTGCTGGTGGCCGGCGCATACAAAGACTGGGCCGGCATTGGCGGCGGCGTGTCCGACTACATGGACTTTGGCGAATTCCCTGGCAAGGAACGCGACCTGACCACCCGCTGGCTGAAGCCGGGCGTCATTTACAACCGCGACCTTTCCAACGTCATTCCGTTCGATCCCATGAAGATCGCCGAGCATGTCCGCCACAGCTGGTACGAAGGCGCAGAAGCCCGTGCTCCGTTCAAGGGCGTGACCGAGCCTCAGTTCACCCGTCCTGGCGACAAGGACCGCTATTCCTGGATGAAAGCTCCCCGCTACGACGGTCATTCCGTGGAGACCGGACCTCTGGCCCAGATGCTCATTTCGTATGCGCAGGGCGATCCACTGGTTAAAAAGACCGTCGACACCGTGCTCAACGCGCTCGGCGCCGGTCCTGAAGCTCTCTTCTCCACCCTTGGCCGCACCGCCGCCCGCGGTGTTGAAGCGCTTGTCGTTGCCGAAGGCGTCGGCCAGTGGCTTCAGGAATTCCAGGAAAACATCGCCAAGGGCGACAACAAGATCTGCGTCAATGCCGAAGTGCCCAACAATGCCGAAGGCGTCGGGTTTGTGCATGCCCCCCGCGGCGGCCTGTCCCACTGGATCGTCATCGAAAACAAGAAGATCGCCAACTTCCAGCTTGTCGTGCCTTCCACCTGGAACCTTGGCCCGCGCTGCGCCGAAGGCAAGCTTGGCGCTGTCGAAGCCTCGCTTGTGGGCACGCCCATTGCCGATCCCAAGCGCCCCGTGGAAATACTGCGCACCGTCCATTCCTTTGACCCGTGCATTGCCTGCGGCGTGCATGTGATTGACGGCAACACCAACCAGGCCTACGATTTCAAGGTCCTGTAAGGTAAGGCAGCTGCTGGCTGCATAATGACCCAAAAGCCGGAGGAGTTTGTCTTCTCCGGCTTTTTTCAGGATGTTCACAATGGAAAAAATTCTCATACTCGGCGTGGGCAACATTCTTTTTACCGATGAGGGCATCGGCGTCCGCGCCCTGGAATGGCTGCAGGAGCACGCCCGCTTTCCTGAAAACGTTACGCTGATGGACGGCGGAACTCTGGGCGTGGGCCTGATGGATGCACTGCTCGGCTGCGACCGCGTCTACGTGCTGGACGCTGTCCTTGGCGGCAAGGAACCAGGAAGCATATACCGGCTTGTCGATGAAAATCTGCGAAAAAGCATGAGTTTTCGCGATTCGCTGCACCAGACAGATCTGGTAGACACGCTGATTTCCTGCGAACTTGTCGGGCACAGGCCAGATGGCGTAGTCTATGGAATGGAACCAGGAGACTATCAGACCATGGGACTCGATCTTTCGCCCGCTTGCCTGGACAATATTCCAAAGCTCGCAGAAGCGTTGCTCGCTGAACTTGCGGAACAAGGCGTGCAGATAGAACGAATCTAGCTTTTATGGCCGGCGTGACGGCCAGGTCAACGTCCTGCGCTTTGCACCGTAGTCTTCTGGCCTGGGCGCATGCACCATCTGCCAGTCCATCCTCAGGCTGCCGTATTCTCCTGTGCTGAACAGGGGAATTTTTTTTCTGCCCAGTTCGCTGCGCACCTTTTCGGCCGGAAAGCCATACTGATTAAAAGAACCGGCGGACGCTACGGCCAGCTCGGGCCGCACGGCGCTGTAAAATTCAGGGAAAAAACTGGAAGATGCACCATGATGTGGCAAAACCAGCGCCTCGGCGGACAAGTCAGCACCGGAGCGCAGCAGCCTGCCAAGGGCAGTTCTTTTCACATCGCCGCACAGCAGTGCAAGGCCGTGCCCCTTACAGACAAGGCGAAGCACAAGGGAAGCGTCATTCACAGAAAGCCTCTGCACGCTGTGTTCATCCTGCGGGGGCCATAAGGTTTCCAGGCTGACGCCTCCCGGCAGCTCCACAGCTTCGCCCGCAGAAAGAATCCGCACCGGCACACGCTTTTTTTCCGCAATGCTTTTGATCGCCAGTCCTTCGCCGTGCTCCGACTGCTGAGCGGAATGCTGCGACCAGTACATGGCGTCAACAGAAAAATGCTCAAGTATCCAGCGAAGTCCGCGCGCATGGTCAACATCCGTATGGCTGACGAACACTGCGTCCAGGTGAGGCAACCTGCCGTAGGTCAGCGCAGGTGCGAGAATGCTCTTGCCGCAGTCAAAAAAAGGGGACGCGCTTCCACCGCCGTCCACAAGCATTCTTTTGCCGCCGCATTCAACAAGCACGGACTGCCCCTGTCCAACGTCAAAAACCGTGACGCGCACATGCTCCGGGCTGGAGCTCTCGAAGCTGTCAAGCCATGCAGGCAGCTGGCAAAAAGTCGCCGCAATCCGGGCGAAAATGCCTTTTTATCCATCTTTCCCTGCAGTGCAAATGCAAGAGCAGCCAGACAGCCCGCAAAACCGAGCGATGCGACAGGGGACAGGCGCACTGTCTGAACCATGGGCAGAGCCCCGGCATCGTTCAGCCACTCCAGAAAGCCAAGCACAAATTCAGCCGGCATGGCAGCCACAGTAAAAAATAAAGAACCCGCATTGCCGACGCCTACTATCTGGCATGCCATGCCAAGAGCCGCGCACGGCAATGTGACAAATGTCAAAAGAGGCAGCCAGAGCACATTAAGCCAAAAGCAGGGCGCCACCGCACCAAACACATAAGACTGCACGGGAAAAACGGCTATCTGCGCCGCGCACGAGAAAAGCATGAGCATGACAGCCCAGCGCACAAGGGAAACAGCCGCCGCAGCAGCCCTGCTGCAGCCCGGGCGTGACTTCAGCATCTGCCTTGCATAGCCGGCAACGGGCATGGCCAGCATTATGCCCGCCACTGCCAGAAAAGAATATTGCGCAGAAAGATCAAATACAGCGGGAGGCCAGCACAGAAAAAGCACGCCAGCCGCAAAAAACAAGGCATCCAGGGGAGCGGCAGCACGCCTCAGGCAAATCAATGCCGCCCCAGCGGCCATCATGCATGCTGCGCGGAGCAAAGAAAACGGAGCCCCTCCAAGATAAAGATAGCAAAGGGCAAAAGGAAGTCCGGCAACAGCTGTCCAGACAAGCCTCGGAGCATGAAGATACATTCTGAGGAATATCAGCGAGCACAGCCACACAAGCGCCATGCCTGCAAAAGCGGCCAGGGCAAGGTGCTGGCCGGAAAGCGCCAGGGAATGTATCAGGCCAGCCGCCGTGAAAAGATCGGCGGTATGCGGAGAAAGGAAAGAACGGTCACCAAACAGCAATGCCGGAATCATGGCTCTTGCCTGACCGTGAACGCCGTCATACCACGCAGCGTTCTGAGGGCCACCTTCTGCGCTTAACGCCTGAATAAGTCTGCTCCTCCATTTTTCCCTTAACTGAGCTGCCATAAAGCGCAGGCCGCGACCAGGCACGCATTCAAGCCACAGCGGGAGCCTGCCGCTCCCGGCAATCCGTGCAGAGCACCAGACATTCCTGTCCACCCAATAGCTGCGGGAGTCAGCGCAATGCTCGTTTAAACTGCCCCCCGCCGGAAAAAGACGCATGGCAGCCCGCAAAATCTGTCCTTGGACTGGGCGTCCTGCCACTTGCAAAGCCTGGTCATCCAGGGTCAGTGCCACAAGGCCCGGCACCGGCCCATCGGAATCGCTCACGCCGGCCCCATACCCCTTGGGAAAGCCGGTTCCTTCAAAGGCAGGCAGCCTTTCAAGCTGTCTTTGAAGCTTTTCTTTCAGTGGTGCGGGCAGTTCAGGCGCAGCAGCAACCCGCCTCACGTTTTTTAGCAGCACCCTTGCCCGGCCTCCGGCCAAGCCGGAAACCGCATCCACTTCTCCTTCTGCAAGAACTGTTTTCCCAGGCATGGCAGCCCACCGGGGCATGGGCTGTGCTTTGCCCTGGACAAAAAGCACCATGACCGCCCCGAATAAAAATGCTGCAGACAGGCCTGCCATCCTGTGCGTCTGCCATCGCCACGGCACAATGAGAACCAGTGCAAAAAGAGCAAGGCCAAAACATGCCGAACGCATGAAGCATGCGCCGGCAAACACAGCCAGCAGTCCTGTCTGCCAGGATAACAGTTCAGGCAGGCAACGCTCATTCACTATTCAGGCTCCGACAGCCTTATAAACGCCCTGTGCTTAGGCAAATAACCGGCACACGGCAAGAATCGCTCAATCCTGCTCATTCACGCGCCGGATATCGGCTCCCACAGCCGAAAGCTTGTCCACAAGATGATCATATCCCCGGTCAATGTGGTAGACGCGCTGCACCTTTGTTTCACCCTCCGCTGCGAGTCCGGCAAGCACAAGGGCCGCCCCAGCGCGGAGATCCGAAGCCATCACAGGCGCCCCTTCAAGTTTTCTGCCTCCCCGCACAAGAGCCGAAGATCCATTGACCTGTATGTCTGCTCCCATGCGCACAAGTTCCTGCACATGCATGAACCGATTTTCAAAAATATTTTCCTTCACCATGCCAGAGCCTTCAGCACAGCAAAGCAAAACCATGAGCTGGGCCTGCATATCCGTGGGAAAGCCAGGATGGGGCTGCGTGCTTATGTCCACCGACTTCAGCGGAGACGGAGCACTCGCAAGAAGGCCTCCCTGCTGTTCTTCTATCACCATGCCGGCTTCGCGCAGCTTTCCTATGACGGCGGCCATGTCGCCAGAAGGGCAGTTTTTGACCAGCAGCTCGCCGCCTGTAACGCCTGCGGCGACAAGAAACGTGCCGGCTTCAATACGGTCGGGCATAATGTCATAGCTGCATCCGTACAGCCTTTCCACTCCCCTGACCGTGATGACGCTGCTGCCCTGCCCTTCAATGTGCGCGCCGCAGCGGTTGAGAAAATTAGCCAGGTCAACGATCTCCGGCTCTCTGGCGACATTTTCCATGACCGTTTCTCCCTGTGCAAGGCAGGCCGCCATAAGGGCGTTTTCCGTGCCGCCGACCGTGGGCATGGCAAAGCTGAAATGCGCACCCTTGAGTCCGTCAGGACAGACTCCATGAATATAGCCGTTCTGCAAGTCAAAATGCGCGCCCATTTCTTCCAGAGCCAAAAGGTGCTGATCCACCGGGCGGGCTCCTATGGCACATCCTCCGGGCAGGGACACGCGCGCTTCGCGTTTGCGTGCGAGCAACGGTCCAAGGCAAAGCACAGAAGCCCGCATGGTCTTAACCAAATCATAAGGAGCTTCAATGCCCATTTCGCCGTTGCAGACGCAGGCATGCCCGTCCTTCCACGTTGTCTGGCGGCCAAGGATATTGAGCAGCCTGATGGTTGTGCGTATATCCCTAAGGTCCGGAACGTTGCCGTAATGCACCTCGCCGTCCACGGCTATCGATGCCATAAGTATGGGCAAGGCGGCGTTTTTTGATCCGCTGACCGTTATCTCGCCTTTGAGCGGAATTCCGCCTCTTATAAGAAAACTGTCCATGCTGCCTCCATGGTCAGACAATTTGCTTGACTATTTGCACATATTCCCATAGAAATTTTTTCTGCACGGCGAATGTAGCTCAGTTGGAAGAGCACCTGATTGTGGCTCAGGGGGTCGCAGGTTCAAACCCTGTCATTCGCCCCATTTTTATTTCCCGCAAAAGCGGGTTTTTTTGTGCCCTTTTACAGGTCGAGCGCCAGCCCGACCGGGCAGTGATCAGAACCGTAGACATTATCTTCTATCCAGGCGTCGCGAACATGGTCTTTTAATTCTTCAGAAACAAAAAAGTAGTCCAGTCTCCACCCGATATTTCTCTCACGCGCACGCGTCTTGTAAGACCACCAGCTGTAAGCTCCTTCGCAATCGCCATGCACATGGCGGAAGGTATCAATATAGCCGGCGCTGACAAAATCATCCATCCATGCCCGCTCTTCGGGCAGGAAACCTGTATTGCACTCGTTTTCTTTTGGCCGCGCGAGATCGACCGCCCTGTGCGATATGTTGAAATCTCCGCAGACGACAATGGGCTTGTCCTTCCGCAGTTCCTCGGCATAGTCAAAAAACGCATTGAAAAAGCCCATCTTGTACGGCAGACGCTTAAAAACACCTTTGGCCAGTTCCTCACCGCCGTTTGGAAAATAAATATTGAAAAAATGCAGCTCAGGAAACTCCAGATGGAGCACCCGCCCCTCTCCCTGAAAATCAGGATCGGGCAATTCTGATTCCACGTACAGCGGAATCCTGCGGCTGAACACCGCGACGCCGGAATAGCCTTTTTTCACTTTGCAGGCCGACCAACTGGCATTCCATCCGTCAGGTTCGCGCTGCGCGGCTGTTAGCTGCTCCGGCGCGGCCTTGGTTTCCTGAAGGCCGATGACATCACAGGTGTTGCCGGCAAACCAAGACCAATCAGGTTTTGCACTGATGGCTCGGAATCCATTGACATTCCATGAATTAAAACGCATGAGGGCCATAAGCTCTTTCTCCTTCGGGCAAATGTACACAGCACGGACGCCAAACTCAAGCGAAAAGCAGGCAGCACGATCATGGCATCACGCAGACGCCCCGTATTGACCGCGTGCTCTCTGAAGGCTAAATTCATCAGCAGCCTGCACGATGCAGGCTTTCCCTGGCCGCTTTTCTTTTATGGACGGTCAACTGACCAAAAAGAGGAAACATGCTCGCGTCACAAGGTATAACATCAGCGCAATCTGCCCTCAGGGAACTGCCCATCGGACTCTTTGACTCCGGCGTAGGAGGCATGACTGTGCTGAGGGCCATGCGCGGCATACTGCCGAACGAGTCTTTTCTGTATCTGGGAGATACAGCCCGCTCTCCATATGGTCCTAAAAGCGTCGAGACCGTGCAGGAATACGCTCTTGAAGCAGCAGCCGAACTTTTGCGCCGCGGCATCAAAATGCTTGTCATCGCGTGCAATACGGCAACCGCAGCCGCTCTTGAAAAAATACGGGATACGTTTCCGCAAATCGAAACCATCGGAGTGATTGAACCCGGCGCAGAAGCTGCATGCCGAGCAACGCATACGGGCAGAATTGCCGTCATCGCCACCCATGGTACCATACGGGGCCGGGCCTATGAACAGGCCATACTCAGGCGCATGCCGCAGGCGGAACTCTTCCCCGTCCCCTGTCCGCTTTTTGTAGCCATGGCGGAAGACGGGCTTGTTGAAGGTCCGCTGGCCACGGGCATAGCTGCGCGTTACCTTGACCCCGTGTTTCGCATTCCCCGGGAACAGGGGCTGGAAACTCCAGACACCCTTGTACTCGCCTGCACGCACTTCCCTTTGCTGCAATCAGCCATTGCAGAAGTGGCCGGTCCCGGCGTCACACTGGTAGACTCAGCAACAAACACCGCGCGCGCGGTAAAAAAAATCCTCCGTGAAAAGCACCTTGACAGGGGCAGCGGCCCTTCTGCCGGCATACCGCTCTGCCCTGGTTCTACGCGCTTTCTTACCACGGACGATACCGACCGCTTTACGCGGCTCGGTGAACTCTTTCTTGGAATGACGCTCGCCCCATGCACTGTCGAACTGGTGAAAATCTGAGGAGCATACGCTGATGCCCCGCCTGAGACTCACCATCGCCTATGTCGGTACGCATTACCATGGCTGGCAGATACAGGCCCGCAAAGACGGAGAGGAGCCTCCGACCGTCCAGGCTTTCGTAGAAAAGGCAGTTTCTCATGTTGCCGGACGCCCGACCCATGTGCAGGGCGCCGGCCGCACCGATTCAGGCGTGCATGCAGAAGCGCAGACAGCACATTGCGACATTCCCGAAGAACGTTCTCATGTACGATGGAAGCTGGCCCTTAACACACTGCTGCCACATGACATCCGCGTTCTGGATGCGCGTCTTGCGCCAGACAGTTTTGATGCGTGCCGCAGTGTTTTCCGCAAGCAGTATACCTATTCGCTTTGGCTTGACCAGTTCTGCACGCCGCCCCGGCTTTACCCCTTCGTCTGGGCCTGCGGCCCTCTTGACCTGAAAAGGCTGGACGCTGCGATTCCTCATCTTACAGGGGTTCACGACTTTGCCAGCATGCAGAATGCCGGCACTCCGCACAAAAGCACGGTGCGCACCCTGTTCAGCATACGCCGGCGTTCTGGAAACGTCCTGCAGAATGACGGCGACTGCGGCGGCTCAGTTGCGGATGTTCTGGCTGGACTGCAGGAAGATCGCAAACGCCTGGATCTCGTATTTGAAGCGGACGGCTTTTTAAAACAGATGGTTCGCAATCTCACCGGGCTGCTTGCGGCATGCGGCAGGGGCGATTTTGATCCAGATGACATTCCAGCGCTCCTGGAATCCCGCGACAGGCGAAGGGCACCCTTTACCGCTCCTCCTCAGGGATTGACCATGAGCAGCATCTGGTACAAAGACGAACCTATGCCTCCCGGATGGGAAAAATAAGTCACGTAAAGCAGGAAAAGCAAACCTTGCGGAGATGCAAACGTGGCTCGTACATCTGACAATCTTTTTTTTGAAGTTACCCGGCAGGAAGAAGGCCGGCGCCTTGACGCCGCTCTTACGGCATTGCTGCCCGATATGGGTCTGCGCGGACGGAGAAGGCTTTGCGAGCAAGGCCTTGCCCTTGTCAACGGCAAGCCTGCCCAGCCGGCTTATAAAGTACGTTCAGGACAGCGCATAGAGATTGCCAGCAAGACAGAGAAAGCCACCTCCAGTCAAATGCGTACAGATCTGAAGACGGCTCCCTGCGGCCAGATTAACGAAGAAATCCACGGCAGGCAAAATGATGACGCTGCATATGACGATGCCCGCCTTCTGCAGCGTTCGGCCCACCTTGCCCTGCTCTACAAGCCGTCAGGGATGCATACAGCGCATCTTGCGGGGATATCAAATTGTTCACTGGAAAAAAGATTAAAAGAGCTTATTCCTGACGTCCCGCAAATTAATCTGTTAAACAGATTAGATCAGTTTACTTCCGGCATCGTCGCAGCAGCACTGGATGATGAGGGCACTGAGTTTTACCACACTGTCCAGAGCAATGGTTATCTTGAAAAACGATATCTTGCCATCCTTGAAGGCAGGCTCAGACGCCCTGTACTCGCGTGCGGAAGGATTCTTCAGGACAACAGGCGCCGTGTCAGGGTCCTGCAGGAATCTGACCAGGATTTTCACAGGCACACGTTTTTTTTTCCCATTGCAGAATTAGATGCCGTACGCTGCGCAGCACTGCTTTCCCGTGCCGGGTGTAGAGAATCGGAAGTGACTTGTCCGCGCGATGGAGCCACGCTGGCAGGATGCGTCATCTGCAGGGGAGCGCGCCATCAAATACGTGCGCACGCCGCAGCGCTTGGACATCCATTGCTCGGGGACGCCAAATACGGAGCGAAAAGCCTGACCGAAACATTTTTTCTGCACCATGCCAGACTGCTGCTCGACGGGATGGACATGTGCGTTCTCCCTCTGTGGCTGAAATACATGGAGGGCGGCGGCAGCAATGTCTGTGAGAATGCCGTGCGCTGGCTGGACAGACCGCCGTCAAGACCTTTTTCCAAGTGAAGGAGGGAGGCTACAGTCAGCCTCCCTCTTATTCTTAACGGATATACCCGCGCTTTTGCAGTTCTCTTAACTTGGCGGGCGTCTTGTTCATCATTCCCTGCCAGTCGTCGCCGCGGGCCCCCAGGTCTGCGTTGCGGCGTATGAGTTCGCCTGCGGTGTCATACAGTTCCTGATCGACGGCAAAATAAAGCATGGATTCTTGCCCGCGTCCTTTTTGATTGACTTCGGCGCCAGCCTGGATCAGCGCAATGGCCGCCTTTTCGTGCTTATTAAGAACAGCGAGGTACAAGGGCGTCCCACCAGCTTTATTTCTCGCATCAATGACAGCTCCGCCCTGGAGCAGAGCCTGAACCATTTTCTTATGATCGGTCTTTTCATGGTCGGCGACGTATGCCACATAGTGCATAGGCGTTTCTTTATCCCTGTTTCTGGCGTTGGGATCAGCTCCGCGTTCCATGAGGACACGTGCCAAACCAGCATAGCCACTCCTCACGGCATTGTGCAGAAGCGTGCGGCCATCTTCGCCAAAAGTTATGCCCATGCTCATGCCATGCCGCATGAATACGGACATAAGACGTGCAGCATTATTATCTGTTATGTAGGCAGGAGCAGGAAAGCCCATACTGTTTGCGAGCTTCCAGTCTGCTCCTCTTGAAAGCAGATACTCAGCAATATCTGCATGGCCTTCCTTGACCGCCAGCATCAGCGGTGTATTGCCATTGGAATCTCTGCTGTTGACATCAATGCGGCCTTCAACATTCATGCGCACACTTTCAAGGTCGCCGCTGCGGCATGCCTGAAAAAGACCGGTTTTTGTTGCTCTGAAAGCAGGCTGTAACTGCAGCTGGCCAGAGGAAGGCCTTTCCAGCCCGCCTTCCAGGCGCACTCTGCCTGTCAGAACGCCTTCTGCCCAGGCAGCACGTTCATCGGTGCAGCGTGCCGCTGCCTCGGCAAGCGTAATATTATCTTTCAGCATGGCGGCGATGATCAGGCTGTCGAGGCGATCTTCCCACTGGCGCTGCGAAACCTGGACGCGTTCCGCATTCTGACCGCGCATGGCTTTGTTTAAAGCTTCCATCGCCTTGAAAAGTCTTTCTCCTGAAGCCTTGTAGCGACCTGACATGCCTGCAAGCTGCCACGCCTGCTCGCCTGTCAGTGCACATGCCTGGGGGCATGGCATAGTAACGGCGCTCAGGCACAGTATCAGGACCGAATTTCTGATAATGTTCATGATTCCTCCAGATCTTTTCGGGCATAAAAATATGGATTTTTCTGCATCATGATACGTTCAAAAAAAAACGGCTGCAAGCGTGCATGCATATGCGCCGCATGAATTTTCGACAAATATCTCATGGATAAATACAGAGGTTTATATTTCTCGATGCCGGAAACTGTGACAGTAATGCGCGTTTTCGGGCTGAATGAATGTTTCCTGAGCAAAAATATAACGCAAAAGATCACTGCCGTATCATGCGGCAGTGATCTTTTGCATCCGTTGCTGACAAAAAGCCAGTTTAAGCCATGGCGTTGACGGCCTTGGCCAAGCGCGAAACCTTGCGGGAGGCGTTCTTCTTGTGAATAACGCCCTTGCCGGCAATCCTGGCCAATGCCGAAGAGGCAATCTTCAGCTGTTCCTGTGCGGCGGCTTTGTCGTTATTCTTGATGGCAGCGCGCACCGCCTTAACCACGTTCTTGACGCGGGTGCGGGCGGCACGATTGCGAGCATTGCGCTTAACGCTCTGTTTTTGGCGTTTAATGGCAGAAGCATGGTTGGCCACTGTGATCCTCCAGATACGTATACCCTTTTGGGCGTGAGATACTTTGTCGGGCGGCACTAATGAATCCGTCCGTTATTGCCGGAACGGTCATTATTATTCGTCCTTGTTCATTCTGTCAAGCATTGAGCTACATCTGCAATGCTGAAAAGTCAGCGAGGCGTCCCATGCGTGAAAGCAGCGACTGAAGCAGGTCAAGCCTGTTCTTTCTCACGGCCGGGTCTTCGTCCATAACCATCACGCCGTTGAAAAAGTCGTCCACAAGAGGCCTTACTCCTTCCATGAGGACAAGAAGCTCATCAAAGCGATCCTGCGCCCACAGGCTTTCAAACTGCTCTCCCATACGCTCCAGGGCATCGGCAAGAGCCAGTTCAGGAGCTTCTTTCAGCAGGCTGCGGCTATATGCGCCGGTAGCTTCTGCTCCCTGCTTGCGCAGGATATTGGCAACGCGCTTAAAGGTCTGAGCGTTATCTGCAAATCCAGGCCGTTTGCTTTCTGCTTCAAGCGCTGCAAGTCGCTTAGTGGCAGCCCACACATCCTGGAATCCGGCGTTGAGCACCGCTTCGACAAGAAGCGTGTCTGAGCCTTTTGCAAGGAACAGGTTTCTGACCCGTGCAGCAAAAAATTCTTCGAGCTTTGCCAGCGAATCCGCTTTTTCAAGTTTCCAGCGTATGTCTTTGCTGTAAAGCGACTGCGCCTTGGCAAACAGCTCTCCAACAGACAGGCGGAATCCGCGTTCGATCATAATGCGAGCGATGCCCAGCGCACAGCGCCGCAAGGCAAAAGGATCGGCAGCGCCAGTCGGGATATTTCCAAGCCCAAAGCAGCCTGCAAGCGTGTCTGCCTTATCTGCCATCGAGAGAATGGCGCCCAATGCTGTGGCAGGAACAGGCGTATCAGGACCGGCGGGCAGGTACTGCTCTGCTATGGCATCGGCTGCGGCAGCGTCAAGTCCCATCTTATGGCCGTATATGCCGCCCATGATACCCTGCAGAGTGTCAAATTCGCCAACCATCTGCGAAACAAGGTCTGCCTTGGCAGCTCGGCCGGCAATGGCCGCCGAGACTGGCGAAACATTTACGGCATGAGCAATGCCCGGCTGTCTGACAAGCCATTCGCAAAGGGCGGAGAGCCTGCGGCATTTATCGCCCATGGAACCAAGCGGTCCCAGGAAAATGACATGGTCAAGCTTTTCCTGCCACACATCGAAAGAAGCCTTCATATCGGTATTCCAATAAAAACGGGCATCTTCCAGACGGGCGCGAAGAACGCGCTCCCAGCCCTTCTTCACAAGTTCGGGTTCCAGAGATTCCAGATTGGCGACCGTAAGAAAATGCGGCAGGAGTTTCCCGTCAGAACTGGCAACGCCAAAGCTTTTCTGATGCGTTTCCATACTTGTGAGTAAAACTTCGGCGGGAAGTTCCAGGAAGGAGGGGTCAAAATCGCCAAGGATAGGCACAGGACGCTCGCACAGTCCGCGAACTTCTTCGAGCAGGCTGTCTTTCCAGAGAATGCGTCCGCCTAAAGCTGCTGCCAGCTTGTCTCCGCCTTCAGTGATAAGGCGCTCACGTCCTGCAGCAGAAAGCACCACGCCGCACTTTTCTGCAAGTACCTCATCAAAATCATCAGCGCATGCAACGGCAAAGGGGCCTCGACCATGAATTCGGTGCCCTGTGGTCATACGTCCGGATTCTATGCCAGCAACAGAAAAAGGCACAATGTCACCATCCATGAGGGCCAGAAGCCAGCGAAGAGGACGCGCGAACAAAAAATGACTGCTTTCCCAATGCATGCGCTTGGCAAAAGGAAGGGAAGCAATGATGCCAGGCGCAGCCTCTGCGATTATGGAAGAGGCGCTCTGCCCTCCCACTGTCTTGCGGGCCGCCACGTATTCGCCCTTGGGAGTTTCCTGCGTAAACAGGCTGGCAGAATCAACGCCCTGCCCCCTGGCAAAGCCGAGGGCTGCCTTGGTGGGCTTGCCTTCTGCATCGTAAGCGGCTCGAACAGCAGGACCGAGTACGATCTCTTCACGCACGGGCGTTGCGGCAAGCAGTCCGCGAACGTGCAATACGGAGCGGCGCGGCGTGCAATCGGACGTTATCTGTTCATAAGTCAGGCCAGTCTCATCGAAAAGGCTGCAAAAGCGGGCATGCAGTTCTTTTTCAAGGGAAGGCAAAAAACGCGCAGGCAATTCTTCGGTGCCGATTTCAAGAACAAAATGACTCATGGATTACCCCTTGTAGAGCATGGGATACCCCATGGCTTCGCGCTGTGCGGCATACAGATGGGCAACGCCTGACGCCAGCGTGCGAACGCGGGCAATATAGCCCGCGCGTTCGGTGATGGAAATTGCCCCGCGGGCGTCCAGCAAATTGAACGTATGCGAGCATTTCAGGCAATAGTCGTAAGCAGGAAGGGGCAGCTTTTCTTCAATAAGCCGCATGCATTCCTTTTCATAGTCGTTAAAATGCACCAGCAGCATGGCCGCATCACTCTTGTCAAAATTATAGCAGGACTGCTCGTATTCATTTTGATGGTAAACGTCCCCGTACGTGACGGAATCGTTCCACTTGATGTCGTACACGGATTCCACGCCCTGCAGATACATGGTCAGGCGTTCCAGTCCATACGTTATCTCTACGCTGGCTGGCGAAAGGTCTATGCCTCCAACCTGCTGAAAATAGGTAAACTGGGTTACCTCCATGCCGTTAAGCCAGACTTCCCATCCTAATCCCCAGGCGCCAAGCGTCGGGGACTCCCAGTCATCCTCCACAAAGCGTATGTCGTGCCTGGCAGGATCAATGCCAAGGGCTTTCAGGCTGTCAAGATAAAGCTGCTGGGGGTCCGCTGGAACAGGCTTCATGA
>JAGAZG010000115.1 GCA_017940105.1 Mailhella sp.
ATGACATCGCCTTCCTGTAATTCCTTTACGCCGCCGCCGGCAAAGGCGACAGACATGACATACATGAGGATGCTGGTTCCGATGAAGAAAGGACGAAGCGGAATTTTAAGGGTGCCGTAACGAATGACCACGAAAAGCACAACCAGGCACAGCGCAGCCGCAGCAATGCCGTACCAGACCATGTCCATAAAGCCCTTGCTCTCCACAAGCAACGCCTGATAGAACAGGATGGTTTCCGCCCCTTCGCGGAAGACGGCAAGAAACGCCGCGCCGCCAAGAGCCCACAGGCTTCCCTTGGTGACGGCGGAAGCCACCTTTTCGTTGAGATAGCTCTTCCACGCTTCCGCTTCTGCCTTCGATATCATCCAGTTGCTCACGCAGAACAGAACGACGACAGCAAAAAGCATGGTTACCCCTTCCATAATCTCCTGCTGCGCGCCGGTAAATACGCCTGAAGACAGGAAGGATTGCAGCGCATAGGCAAGCGCGGCGCTAACAATGATGGCAAGGATGGAACTGCCGTAAACGATTTTGTTTAGGGCCCCATTGCCGGAACGCACAAGATAGGCGGCTATGGCGGCGACAACAAGCATGGCCTCGACGCCTTCGCGCACCAGGATGATAAGGGAGGCGAAAAACACGGACCACGGGCTCTTATCCTTGCCGTCGAGGTGCATGCCGTCTTCCTTGACCATCTTGTTAAGCTTGTCAAACGAAGCGCGCACCTGCGCAATGGATTTGCCCTCCGTCATCAGGCGCTTGACTTCCGCAAATTGGTATTCAACTTGGGAAGCGCGCTTCCCGGAAACATAGTTTTTGACATTGCGCTCGACGCCAAGCACTTCATAAAAATCAAAATACGCATGATTAACGAGTTCCTTGCCCTTTTCTGCGTCTTTCGTGGAGGCATAGACTTCACATGCCTCGGTCAAAATCGCGTTCATATCGTCGGTAATTTCAGACCATGTATTATACTTCTTTGTGTTATTGGCGGCATTCGCGCCCCCCATGGAGGCAAGGCAAAGCGCAAGAAAAACGAAGAAAAAAACTATAAAGCGTTTCATAAGCGTCTTCCAATGAAATTTAAATTGAAATTCTTTTTCATTTATAGCGACGACAAACACCCCTGTCAAGCGTATGCCGTCTCTTTTTTTAATGAAAATCGTTCGTCGCCATTGCCGTCCGGCTAACGAGCATAACAGTCCTAAATTTCACATTATTCTTGCGCAATTGTTGCGCTGCCCCCTGCTGCATTTGCCAATGCCTTTTATTCATCCCTCCGCACTGCCTTTGATGTGCGACACTTTGAATGCCTGCATGCTTCAATTGTTTCCACCGCAATGATTTTGCGAATGAAGCCAGTCATGCAAGGCCAGCGCCTGCATTCATTCCCGCACACTAAATGCTTGGGACTGGAATGATCCCCTGCCAAACGATCTGAGGCCTGTTTTATACCGTTGCGGAAACAATAATAAATTGACATTCAATTTCATTTTCTATTTAATTCGCACATCTGACAGTTATGTCGGCAAATGAACGGCACGTTCCCTACGCATCAACATAATAATCGTGAGGTTGCGAATTTATGAAAAAGCTCCTTTCCGCAGTCATCCTGGGCTCAGCACTGGTCTGGTCTGGCGCAGCCACAGCTGCAGACATCCAGCTGCCCGCTCCGCAGATCTCTGGCGGCATGCCAATTATGGATGCCTTTGCTGCCCGTCATTCCAACAGCAAATTCAGCGATGAAAAGCTTTCCTTGCAGGACGTATCCAATGTCTGCTGGGCGGCCTGCGGCATCAACCGCCCGGATGGCAAGCGCACTATCCCTACCAAGAAAAACGCGCAGCTCATCGCCTTGTATGTCGTTCTGCCGGACGGCGTGTACCTGTACAATGCCAAGGATAATGTGCTGGTGCAGAAGCTGGAAGGCGAAGATTACATCAAATTGTACAAGAACGGCGCACCTGCCCTTTTGCTGCATGCCGCGCCTGCTGATAACGAATTCAGCCGGTTCCATATCGGCTCCATGTACATGAATGCCGCTTTGTACTGCGCGTCTGCCGGCCTGAATAATAAAATGAAAGAACGTGAGACTGAAAAGCTCGAAGGCAAGCTGATTCTGCCCGAGGGGTGGAAGATCTTCATTGTTCAGACCCTGGGACACCCTGCAATGAAAACGGATGACGGCAAAAAAAAATAACCGGGAGGAGCAGTCATATGCCTGCTCCGTTCCCATAGACAGACCGGGGCTGCCGCAATCCGAAAAGAAAGCGCAGCCCCTTTTCATATAAAGAACTCCCAAGGAAGCCTTCCCTAACCGGATTAGTGTTCAGCCTGAGAGGTGACTATAGATATATCTTATTGGTTCTGCACCAGATTTTCTGCTGCGCCGACGCCTTTATCAGGTCGTTCACGTAGTCTGAATGAGCGCTGGAGATGTGCAGACCAGCCCGTTCCCAGGCTGACGCTGCCGTATTTCGTCAGGAATAAAAAAACGTGACATGTCTGCGCCTTCCATGGCAAGTAGGCGTGCCTTTCTGTCTATGCCCCCTGCATACCCAGTGAGGCTGCCGTTCGCGCCGACAACTCTGTGACAAGGAATGATGAGTGAGATGGAATTATGTCCGACGGCGCCGCCCACAGCCTGTGCGGACATGCGTGGCAAAGACCTCTGCCGGGCGGCAAGCGCTGCAATCTGACCATATGTCATTGTACGTCCGTAAGGAATCGACAGCATGATTTCCTATCCTCCATCATTAGGTGGAGCGTATCATATCAAAAAATTTTTTGATTTCATCAAAAAAAAATCC
>JAGAZG010000116.1 GCA_017940105.1 Mailhella sp.
AGCCGATCTGCGCGGGCATAGTAGGGGAGTTGATATGAACGTTACCAGGCTTGATAAAGCCAGGGACCTGAAGTTTAAGCGTCAGGTCGAAGAAGAGAGCGGTCAGAACCTTTCCAACTGCTATCAGTGCGGCAAATGCACCGCTGGCTGCCCCGGGGCGCAGGTGTATGACAAGCAGGTCAGCCAGATCATGCGCGCCGTGCAGATGGGACTCAAGGACGAGGCCCTGAAAAACCGTTCGCTCTGGCTTTGTCTTTCGTGTTCGACGTGCACGGCCCGATGCCCGAACAACATCGACGTTGCCGCCGTTATGGAAACACTGCGCATGATGGCCCGCCGCGAAGGGCTTGTGCAGGACCGTCCCATCGAATCGTTTTGGAAGGCTTTTCTCGACACGGTCAAGTTTACCGGCCGCTCGTACGAGATGGGCGTCATGGCAGACTACATGGCCCGCACCATGCGCGGCTGGGGCAACCTTGAAATAGCTCCTAAGGCTCTGCTCAAGAACAAGATGCCCTTCGTTCCTTCTGTCATCCATGGCCGCGAAGAAGTGGCTCGCATCTTCAAGCGCTATGCGGAAAAGAGAGGCTAGCCATGAAATACGCATATTACCCTGGCTGTTCGGGCCATGGCACGTCGGTGGAGTACGAAGCCTCCACCCGCGCCGTCTGCAAGGCGCTGAACATGGACATCGTGGAAATTGAAGACTGGAACTGCTGCGGATCCACCCCCGCGCATTCCGTCAGCCACGAGCTTTCCGGCGCGCTGGCCGCGCGCAACCTGCTGCAGGCTGCAAAGACCGGCGCAGACTGCGTGATTTCTCCCTGCCCCAGCTGCTCGTCCAACCTTAAAATGGCCAGCTGGCGCATGCAGAAGCCTGAGTTCAAGTCCCGCGTGGATGAACTGCTTGACGCTCCCACGCCGGCCAACGAAGAAGGCGGTGCCGACCTGCTCGAAACCTATTCGGTACTGCAGGCCATTGTGGAGCACGTGGGCGTAGATAAAATTGCCGCTGGCGTCACGTATCCCCTGGCCGGCATGAAAGTCGTCACCTATTATGGCTGCCTGCTCAGCCGTCCGGCCCACGTGGCCAAGTTTGACGATCCCGAAAATCCCGTTTCGCTTGACGACATCATGCGGGCGCTCGGAGCCGAAGTGCTGCCATTCGCCCTGAAGACGGAGTGCTGCGGAGCGGCCATGGGCATACCCGATGTGAACATTCCCGGTTCGTTGAGCGGACGCATCCTTGACACGGCAAAAGCCGTCGGCGCCGAAGCCGTGGTCACGGCCTGCCCCCTCTGCCATATGAACCTGGATCTGCGCCAGCGCCAGGCAGCGCGCATTTCCGGCAAGCCGTTCTTCGACCTGCCGGTATTCTACTACACGCAGCTGATCTGCCTTGCCTACGGCCTGCCCAAAGAATCCATCCGCCTTGACAAGCTTGCCGTCGATCCCAATCCGCTTCTTGCCCGGGTCGCCGAACGCCGCGCCGCCGCCAGGGCGGCAGCCGCCACGCCAAGTAAGTCCTAAGGAGCAGAACCATGAAAATAGGCGTTTTTGTCTGCCATTGCGGCAGCAATATCGCTGCTACTGTCGACTGCGCGGCAGTCGCCAAGGCAGCTTTGGAGTATCCTGACGTCGTTTACGCCCAGGACACCATGTACACCTGCTCAGAACCGGGACAGCAGAGCATAGTCGATGCCGTTAAAGAGCATGGGCTTGACGGCGTGGTCGTGGCATCCTGCTCGCCGCGCATGCATGAGCCTACGTTCCGCCGCACCGTGGAGCGCGCCGGGCTGAACCGCTACATGTTTGAAATGGCCAATATCCGCGAGCACGTTTCGTGGATCGGCCGCGATAAAGAAGCCAATACGAACAAGGCCGCCGAACTCGTGCGGCTCGCCGTTGAAAAGCTTCGCCGCAACGCTCCGCTGTATGCCAAGCAGTTTGACGTGACCAAGCGCGTGCTGGTCATCGGCGGCGGCATTGCCGGCATTCAGGCCGCCCTTGATGCGGCCGAAGGCGGCATTGAAGTCGTGATGGTCGAGCGTGAGAGCACCATCGGCGGCAAGATGGCCAAGCTGGACAAGACCTTCCCCACCATCGACTGCTCAAGCTGCGTGCTCGCCCCGAAAATGGTGGACGTGGCCCAGAACCCCAACATCACGCTCTACGCCCATTCCGAGGTGGAGAGCATTTCGGGCTTCGTGGGCAACTTCACGGTCAAGATCCGCAAGCGCGCAACGTTTGTGGACTGGACAAAATGCACCGGCTGCGGCACCTGCACCGAAAAATGCCCCACCAAGAACGTGCCAGACGCATTCAACGAGAACATCAGCTTCTGCCGCGCCATCAACATACCCTTCCCGCAGGCCATTCCCAAGAAGGCCACCATCAATCCCGATTACTGCCGCAAGATCAAAGAAGGCAAGTGCGGGGTGTGCGCCAAGGTGTGCCCCACCGGAGCCATCGTGTATGACATGGTCGACGAGATCGTGGAAGAAAAGGTGGGAGCCATCATCGCGGCCACCGGCTACGACCTTGCAGACTGGAAAGTCATTAAGGAATATGGCGGCGGCGCTTACCCAGATGTCATCACCTCTTTGCAGTATGAGCGCATGATGTCCGCTTCCGGCCCCACGGCCGGCCATATCCATCGCCCGTCTGACGGCATGGAACCGAAGAACATCGTCTTCATCCAGTGCGTCTGCTCGCGCGATCCTGCGCTTGGCAGGCCTTACTGTTCCGGCTTCTGCTGCATGTATACGGCCAAGCAGGCCATCATGACCAAGGATCACCTGCCCGATACCGAAGCCTTTGTCTTTTACATGGACATACGCGCACCGGGCAAGATGTACGACGAGTTCACCCGCCGCGCTCAGGAAGACTACGGCGTGCAGTACATCCGCGGCAGGGTTTCTGCCATACAGCCCACCATCCGGCCCGACGGAAAGGTAGGCTACATCGTCAGGGGCGCAGATACGCTTCTGGGCAAGCAGGTGGAAGTTGACGCGGACATGGTCGTGCTGGCCGTGGGCGTCGAAGCCTCCAAGGGCGCTTCGCATCTCGCCGAAACGCTGCGCATATCCTATGACCACTTCGGCTTCTTCGTTGAAAGCCACGTCAAGCTGCGCCCGGTGGAGACGAACACCGCAGGCGTTTACCTTGCCGGCGTGTGCCAGGGGCCGAAGGACATCCCAGCTTCCGTAGCTCAGGGCAGCGCTGCAGCGGCCAAGGTCATGGCGCTGTTCGCCAAGCCCAAGCTTGAAAACGACCCGCAGATTTCCGTGGTTGACATCAAGCGCTGCGTGGACTGCGGCAAGTGCATCAAGGTCTGCCCCTACCAGGCCATTGAAGAGGTGGAGCTGCGCGGCGGCATCAAGAAGGCCCACGTCATAGAAACCGTCTGCCAGGGCTGCGGCGTCTGCACGGCAACCTGCCCGCAGGGCGCCATCCAGCTTTCTCACTTTACTGACAATCAGATACTCGCGGAGGTGAATGCCCTATGTCTGTCTTAAAAGGCAAAGAGCTCCGTATCGTTGGCTTCCTGTGCAACTGGTGTTCCTACGGCGGCGCCGACACTGCCGGCACTGCCCGTGCCACGCAGCCGACCGACCTCCGCATCATCCGTGTTCCATGCTCGGGACGAGTCAACCCTCTGTTCGTGCTCAAGGCCCTGATGAACGGCGCCGATGGCGTGCTCGTTTCGGGCTGCCATCCCAGGGACTGCCACTATTCCGCGGGCAACTTCTATGCCCGCCGTCGCCTCGAACTTCTCAAGGAGTTCCTGCCGGTCATCGGCATTGACCCCAGGCGCTTTGAATACACCTGGGTTTCCGCTTCAGAAGGTCCGCGCTGGAAAAGCGTGGTGACCAACTTCACCGCTCGCGTGCATGAGCTTGGACCTGCCCCTAAGTGGGAAGACGTGCCCGCACGCTACGACATGCCCGAAGATCTTGTGAACCCCATCCGTCCGCTCGGCTGCGGTGCGCATCCTTCGCTGCCTGAGCTCAAGGAGGCCATCAAGGCCGCACTTGCCGACGGGCTTGAGGGCGTGCTCGGCTGGAAGCAGGGCTTTGACGCCATTCATGCCGAGCCGGTGTTCATGACCACGCCTGAAGAAGTGGATTCCCTCATCTGGGGGCCCTTCAACGTGCAGAACCTGGCCGTGCAGCTGCCCCTGTACAAGGGCAGGAAAATCGGCGTCGTTGTCAAGGGCTGCGACAGCAAGGGCGTCGTTGAACTCATGGCCGAAGAGCTCATCTCGCGTGATGACGTGAAGATCTTCGGCATGGGCTGCAACGGCACCGTGAACGTTTCGCGCATTCTCGCCAAGCTGCCGGAAGGCGCCAGGATAGACGGCTGCACCTGCAAGGGCAGCAAGATCACGGTGCTTTCAGGCGGCGAAAGCTATGAAATGACCATGAATGAAGTTGCGCAGGATAAGTGCCGCATCTGCACCAAGCCCAACGCCGTGCTATCTGACGTGTTTTGCGGAACGCCCACGACTGAGCCCGAAGAACCCGAGGACGGCCGCAGCCCGGCTCTGAGGTTCCTGGATTCCCTGAGCCTTGAAGAGCGCATGGGCTTCTGGAAAGGGCAGATGGAACGCTGCATCGCCTGCCATGCCTGCCGCGGCGCCTGCCCAATGTGCGTATGCCGCGACCACTGCGTGTCTGATTCGCGCAATCCCGAATGGGTCACGCAGGAAGACACCGTGCAGCAGAAGCTGTTCTTCCAGCTCATTCATGCCCAGCACCTCGCCGGCCGCTGCACGGGCTGCTATGAATGCGAACGCGCCTGCCCGATGGACATACCCGTGTTTGCGCTCAAGCAGCAGTTCGGCCGCACGATCAAAAAGATATTCAGCTACGGCGCAGGACTTGATCCCAAGGGAACGCCTCCGCTGCTTACCTACAAGGTGGATGAACCAACTATCAAGGAGCATGATCTGGCATGAGCAGTCTTCTTTTCGCCACACCAAAAGAATTGACAGGGTGGCTCGCAAAGCTGGCAGCCGGCCACCGCGTGCTCGCACCCCGTCAGGAAGGTCCCGCCGTCGTCTTCAGACCGCAGACGGCGGAGCAGCTTGCCGCGGCTGATGCTGAGGCCCTGCTCAAACGTTCCACGTCTTCACCCAAGCAGGCAATGCTGCCTCAGAGCGAAACGCTGGTGCAGTTCACGTCTGTGAAGGATGCAGAAGACCCTTCAAAGCTGACGACCACGCTCACGGTGCCGGAAGCGGCTGAGCCGACGGTGCTGTTTGGCTGTCGCCCCTGCGATGCGCGCGGCTTTGTGGTGCTTGACAGGCCGTATCTCGAAGGGCCTCTCAAGGATCCGTACTACGGCGCCCGCCGTGAAGCCACGGTGATTGTCACGCAGGCATGCCCGAAGGCTTTTTCAACCTGCTTCTGCAACTGGGTGGGCAGCAATCCTGCTGACAGCGAAGGCTCCGACATCCTGTTTACGGTGGTGGACGGCGGCTATGCGCTCGAAGCCGTGACCGAAAAGGGTGCAGCGCTTCTTGAAGGCGCCGGCTTCGCCCCTGCCGACGATAAGAGGCAGGCTGTGGAAGAGGCCCACACCGCTGCAGCCCAGGGGCTTGCTCCGTCGCCTGACCTGGCCGGTGCCCCGGCAAAAATAGCCAGGCGCTTCACAGACGAGGCTTTCTGGACCAAAGAAACAGTCAAGTGCCTTTCCTGCGGCGCATGCACATATCTGTGCCCGACCTGCCAGTGCTTCACCATCACCGACGAAGGCTCGCAGCTGAACGGACGCCGCCTGCGCAGCTGGGATTCCTGCATGACGCCTCTGTTCACGCTGGAGACCAGCGGACACAACTCCCGAGCCGCCAAGTCTGCGCGTATGCGCAACAGGGTGAGCCATAAGTTCAGCTTCTATCCTGAACGCTACAGCGGATATTTCTCCTGCGTGGGATGCGGACGCTGCGTGGTGAGCTGCCCTGTTTCTCTGGATATCCGCCACATGGTGACGGCTGCCATCGAAGGCATTGAGGCAGAAGCAAAGCCCGCTGCTACCGAAGCCGCCCCCCAGCCGGAGGCAGAGGCCGGCAAAGACAAAAACGCCAAGGGCAAGCCTAAGAAAAGGTAAGGAGACGATATGAGCGAGAACAATTGCGGCTGCAGCAAGAATCCTTACCTGCCTGAAGTCGCCACAGTGCTGGACGTCATCACGGAATCTCCGACGATCAAGTCGTTCCGCGTGCGTTTTGACAATGAAGAAGCCTGGCAGAACTTTTCTCACGAACCCGGGCAGGTGGGGCAGCTCTCCGTGTTCGGCGTGGGAGAATCCACTTTTGTTATCAACACTCCCCCATCCAGCAAGGCAGAAAACGGCTATATTCAGTTTTCTGTCATGCGTGCGGGCGAAGTGACCACGGCCATACACAAGCTGCGCCCCGGCGACAAGGTCGGCGTGCGCGCGCCTCTGGGCAACTTCTTCCCCTATGAGCAATGGAAAGGCAAGAGCGTTTTCTTCGTAGGCGGCGGCATTGGCATGGCGCCCATCCGCACCATCATGCTGCATCTTATGGAACATGCCGGAGACTACGGGCAGCTGAGCCTGCTCTACGGTTCAAAGTCGCCGGAAGATATGGCTTACAAAGCCGACCTACCCGGATGGCTGGACAGCAAGGTGCTCAAGACCACGCTGACCATTGACCGCGAGGCTCCAAACTGGCCCCACCGCGTTGGCCTGATCCCCAACGTGCTCAAGGAGCTCAACCCCAGCCCGGATGACTGCATCGCCGTGCTCTGCGGTCCGCCCATCATGATTAAGTTTACGCTCGCGGCATTCCGCGAACTTGGCTTCAAGGATGAGAATATCGTCACGACGCTTGAGCGCCGCATGAAGTGCGGCATAGGCATCTGCGGACGCTGCAACCTTGGCAGCAAGTACGTATGCCTGGACGGACCCGTGTTCACCCAGGCGCAGCTCAACGACCTGCCCCCTGAAATGTAGGATCATCATAAACGTTAAAGCAAGAAAGGCGGTCTCAGGACCGCCTTTCTTGTTGAATAGCAGGACAAATTTAAGCCAAATCGATGGCCTCCCTGTTTTTTACATAGTTAAAGCGTGGATATATGCAAAATCCAAACATTCAGTGCATGGGGGCATCAGACATGGAAGCGCTAAACGGTATGTGAAAACATCATTGACATTTTGTTGGGTTTAGCATAGTTGACAAGCATGAGGCGCATTATGGCGGCCTTTAGAGTTTTTAATAAATCCCAAAAACTCGCTCCTGTTCAGTTTTTAATCATGAGCAGCGGCTGCTTTTTGGGTTTTTCTTGTTTAATACGGGTGTTATCGATTCCTTCCCCATAATCATCGTAAATAGGAGCTCACCATGGCAGACCTTCACCTTGCAAGACCTGTTGCCGGTGCCATCCAGAATATATCCAGCAGTCCTGATACGCGGTTTGTCTTTGACTTCGCTACGGATGAATCAACCATGTCCAAGAGCGGAGAGGACCTTGTCTTCAGCTTTGGTGACGGCTCCAAAGTAATCCTGCAGAATTTTTACTCCACGTACAACAGCGAAAGCCTTCCCAGCTTCGCCATGCAGGGCGTGGATGTCGCCGCGGCGGACTTTTTTGCCGCCTTGAAACAGGAAGACCTCATGCCCGCGGCCGGACCTGCAGCCAGCGCCGCACAGC
>JAGAZG010000117.1 GCA_017940105.1 Mailhella sp.
AACGCTGAAGTCTGCGCCGTGCATGGCCAGCAGGCGTACGGCGCAGACTTCAGCGTTGAGATCAAATACAATAATGGTAACATGGTTTCGTTGAAAGAACTTGTCGAACTGCAGTCGGAACCGTGGGAGAGTTCAAACGATATGAACCTGCATCAACGAACTTGTCCGGCAATGGCAAATCGCAAGCATCTCTTGCATAAGAAGGAAGCATTATGAAGAACGATCTGTGCCTGGCCATGGCGGTTGCCGCCCTGCTTTGCATGGCTCCTGCGGCAAACGCCGCAGTGTATGAAGTGAACGCCACTGGCAAAGACGCGGCTGCTGCCGAAGGCATCAGCCGGGCAAATGCCCTGCGCCAATGCCTGAACACCATGATATCGCCCGAAGATGCAAAAAAATACGCCATGGAACTGCGTCCGCTGTTCCGCAAGGCCGGAGAGCTGACGAGCATTGATGTGCTGGAAAGTTCGCCAAAGGGCAAGCTCACCGCCATACGGGCTAATGTCACCGTGGATGAGAAGGCACTGCGCAAAGAGCTTATGGCTATCCCCGCCATTGCCGGCAGCATAAAAGAAGTTGCTGCCGAAACCGCTGACCAGGCAGAGGCGAACCACAATGGCTCAGAAACCTCTGCGCAACCGCAAAAAAACGAAAATGAGCCTCAGCATGCGAAAACAGAAGACACTCCGGCACCTCAGGCCATTGACAATGGCAATAACGACATTCCCTGGGGCAGCTTTTACGGCGTGGAACTGCCGCCGCCAGACGGTCGCAGCGCGGTATGCGAACGGACGGCCAAGGAAGATTCCACAACCGTGCGCATTGACGGCCTGAGCTGGGAAGAATTTGTCCGCTACTGCAAAAAGCTTGAGCAGATGCCGGGCTGGAGAGTGAAAAACGGTGAAAGCAGTTCGAACTTGCCTGCCGGGCCAAAAACGGACGACATAGTCTACTTTACGGGAGCGTACGGCAACCTGCCCCATATCAACCTGCGCTACAACGGCGATGAATACGCAAAAAATGCCGGCGTGCCTAATTTTTCCATGTTTGTCTTTGAAAAGTGGTAAGCCTGGCCGGCAATGCCGCGCTGACCACCTTCGGTAAAGATTTCATAAACAAGAGGGCGACCGGTCCATATGACTGGTCGCCCTTAAATGCTGTTTCTTAATCAGCAGGTTTTACTTGCCACCGACCTTGACGCCCTTTTCGGCAAAGTACTTCACCGCGCCAGGATGGTAAGGGAAAGAACCGAACGAAGCGGCAAATTCAAGATTGAATTCCTTTGCCTTGGCGTGAGCGGACTGCAGCGCAGGCAGATTGTCAAATGTGCCGTAAAGGAAATTGTAAATATCGGCCTCAGAGGCGTTGTTGTCTGCAATGATAAGGGCGCCGACCGCTACGGTCTGTGCGTCGGAATCCATATTGTAGGTGGACTTGTCAACGACGTAACGGCTGTAGTACGGCGACTTGTCCAGCAGCATCTTGATGTGCTCATCATCAAGGGAAACAAGGTTGACCTTGCGCGACGTGGCGAGGGAAGTGACAGACGTGGTGGGGGCGCCAGCAACGATGAAGGCAGCGTCGATCTTTCCGTCAAGCAGGGCTTCGGAAGAATCGCCAAAGGACTGGTAGGTAGCCTTGATGTCCTTGTTGACGTCGAGGCCATAGGCCTCGAGCACGTCAACGGCGTTGAAATACACGCCGGATCCGGCAGCGCCGACAGAAACAACCTTGCCCTTGAGGTCGGCAACGGTCTTAATCTTATCGTTGAGGGTCACGATCTGGACCTGTTCCATATAGAGATTGGCCACGGCGGAAAAAGCCGTGATCTTGCCGGTCTTTTCAAAAAGGCGCTTGCCGTTATAGGCATAGTCAGCAACGTCAGTCTGCGAAAAGCCGAGCTGGGCGTCGCCGGCCTCAATGGCCTCGATATTGGCCTTGGAGCCGCCCGAAGAGATGGCAACCACCTTCGTGCTGGTTTTGTCGCTGACAGATCCGGCAATGACGCCGCCGACCGCATAGTAGGTTCCCTGTTCTCCGCCGGTGGTGAACACCTGCTTTGTTCCGCCGGGCATGGGGCCGGCAGCATAGGCGGGTACAGAAAGAAGCAGGGATGCCGCAAGAGCAAGCCAGGTGAAATTCTTCATGAAAAGCTCCTATGAAGGTTTATATCCGCATGTTCATCCGTCACCATTGACGCCGGACACGCGGTTGGTTTTCATAACGGTGGCACAGCGCAGGGCCATGCGTGCCTCACCTTGTTCCGCAGCAGATGCTACTCCACGCTTCTCCTTACGTCAAAAGGCTTAGCGGGCGCCCACGGACTGTCTGCCGGCAGAAATCTTTTGATAAACGCAAACAGCGATAACTGCGGCAAACCCGGCAGCGTCAGAAGCAAGGCCGGGCAGCATCATGCTCAGGCCGCCAACGGCGAGAACAACGCGGAAAACAATGTTAATGGGCTTGCACAGATAACCATTGAGGGCTGACGCCACGCCAAAGATGCCCAGAAGCGAGGTTCCGCAGATAAGTGCCACTTCAAAAACGGAGTGGACATTTTCAAAAAGCATGCTGGGGTTGTAGGCAAAAATATAAGGCACTATGAAGGCGGCTATGGCAAGGCGCGAAGCATTGAAAGCCGTTTTCATGGGCGTGGCCCTGGCAATGGCTGAGCCAGCATAGGCGGCAAGGGCCACAGGCGGCGTAATATCTGCCACAATGCCAAAATAAAAAACAAAGAAATGTGCGCAAATCTTGGGAAGGCCTATGGCTTCTGACATGAGTATCGGTGCACAGGTGGCGGCCATAATGCAGTAGTTGGCCGTTGTGGGCACGCCCATACCCAGCACAATGCAGCATACCATGGTGAGGCAGAGCGCGACGATGGTGTAGCCGCCAGAGAGGTTAACCACCATGGTGACAAGCTTGGAAGCCAGTCCGGTAGTAGTAATGCAGCCGGCGACAAGCCCGGCCATGGCGCAGGCCACAGCTACGGTGATGGTTCCCCTGCCACCGCTTTCAAGCGCTTCGAATATTTTGCGCAGGGTTATGCGGTCGTCAGCGTTGAAAAGTCCGACAATGATGGCAGCGCCAATGGAAAGCGTGGCAGAAAACTGCATGGTGAACATATTGGCCGAAACAAGGCCGACCAGTATCATCAGGGGAAGCAAAAGGTAGGTTTTGGGCAGCAGAGTCCTGAAGCGAGGCAGCTCTTCCCGGGGAATGCCCCGGAGACCAAGCTTTTTTGCCTCAAGATGCACGGCGATGTAAATGCCTGCAAAATAAAGCACCGCAGGCAGTATTGCCTTGAGCGCAACTTCTGTATACGGCACGCCCATATATTCCGCCATGAGAAAAGCGGCGGCTCCCATGATGGGCGGCATGATCTGCCCGCCCGTTGAAGAGGCGGCCTCAACAGCGCCCGCAAACTCAGGCTTATAACCGGTGCGCTTCATCATGGGGATGGTAATGGACCCGGTGGTCACCGTGTTGCCGACGGAAGAGCCCGAAACCATTCCGCAGAGAGACGAAGAAATAACCGCCACCTTGGCTGGTCCGCCGGACGAAGACCCGGCAATGCAGTTGGCGAGATTGATGAAAAAGGCCGATATGCCTGTGCGCTCAAGAAACGCTCCAAAAATGATGAATACGATGATGTACTTGGCGCATACTTCAATGGGCGTGCTGCGTATGCCGCCGCCCATGCTGTAAAACAGGTCGTACACGACCTTGCCGAATCGTACGTTGGCAAAGGTGTAAACCAGCAGCGCTCCTACAACGCAAAGGATGGGAATGCCAACGCAGCGGCGGCAAAGTTCCATGAGGCAGAGCACACCTATGACGGCTATGCCAACCATGAACAGGTAGCCCTGGTAGCGCGGATTGGTGACTCGCATGGAAAGCATGATGATTGACTGGGCGTTCCATGCAAAATAAAGGAACGGAGCCGCTCCGCCTATCATCAGGAGCACGTCATACCACGGCAGGCTGTTGGGCCGTTGCACTCCCTTGGTACGCGGATAGATGAGATAACCCAGGACGATAATCATGGCAATGAACACATTGAGCCGTATCTCGGGAAGCGCCGTGCTGAACAGCGTCACATAAATGCAGTACAGGGAAAAGAAAGCAGAAAAGCACTTGACGGCCAGCCCAGGACGTCCTTCCCATATGCGCATGTTGGAAGTTCGGTCATATTTTTTCATGACCTCTTCGACGTCCTGCGCATTAACGTGGTCATGGCCGGCGCTTTTATGCATCGTTTCTTTGTCTTCCGAGATATTTTTCATTGTTTCTCCCGACGGGTTATCTTACGCGGCCGGCGGAGGCCTGGATATATGGGTTACCTGCCTTTTATGATGGTCAACGTTTACAGCGCCGTATCCGCCAGACAACAGCGCTGCACCGCTCTGCCACGGCGGCAAACCTGCAGTATACGGTTTATCACAATCGATGTCTATTCCGGAATTTAGGCCGGCGTCGTTGTCAGACGTCAGTTTCTGGCCAGTTCACGCTCTGTATCACGCGCCTCAGCCCGCCGCTTTAGCTCTTCACGCTGGTCATGGAGCTTGCGTCCCCTTGCAAGGGCAAGCTCAACTTTAATTCTGCCATGCTTGAAATACATTTTTAAGGGAACGACTGTAAGGCCCTTCTGCTCAATGCGGGCGGTCAGCATGCGGATTTCGCGGCTGTGCAGCAGCAGCTTTTTGTCTCGGTCTGGATCCTGCGCTGCGTATCCGCCGCGGTCATAAGGGGCTATGCGCATGCCAAGTACAAAGGCTTCGCCGCCGCGGCATTCCACATAGCTGTCGCCAAAGCTTACCTGCCCTGCCCTCACGCTTTTCACTTCAGGACCGGTAAGTGCTATGCCGGCCTCAACAAATTCTAAAAATTCGTAATATTGCCTGGCCTTGCGATTTTCAATGCGCGGGGTTTCAGCCATGTATGCAGCTCCAGGTCACAGCAGAACTGTAACAATCATAAAGGTCTTTTATCTGGTGAGGATAGCGTAAATTTCGCCGGTCGTCCATCCGCATACGCGGGCCTGCACCCGCTTGGCCACGGCGCGCGGCGCACCGCCTAAAAGAGTTTCTTCGGTAATGGCAGCCTCCACTTCTTCGCGGCAAGACCGTGAAGTCTGCTCGGGCGGTCCGATGACAACGGTGACTTCACCAAGGATACCGTCAAAATTAGGCAGTGATTCTAGGCGAAATCGCAAAAATTCTTCATGCGTCTTTGTCAGTTCACGCGCAACGCATACTTCACGCGGGCCAAGCAGGGAAAAGGCTCCGCTCAGCGTTTCGGCAAGCCGATCCCTGCGTTCAAAAAACACCAGCGTGCATGACAACGATGCATAAGGGGCAAGCGTTTTTTCCTGTGCAGCTCTGCCCCTGGGCAAGAATCCAAAAAAAACAAAGGGCTGTGGAGGAATGCCGCTGCCTGCAAGCGCAGCCACAGGAGCGCAGGGTCCAGGCACTACAGAAACGGTTATGCCTTCTGCACGGCAGGCTCGCACCACAGCATAGCCAGGATCAGCAAGCACAGGCATGCCTGCATCAGAAATAAGCGCAATGTTCTTACCCTCTTTAAGGCAGGCAAGCACAGAGGCGCACTTGTCTTTTTCGTTGTGGTCATGAAAGCTGACAAAACGGCGCACTGTCACGCCCCAGCGCGCGCAGGCAAGGCTTTCTCTCTTCGTGTCTTCGGCAAGAACGAGGTCGGCCTGTTCAAGGCATTGCCTGGCGCGCGGCGACAGATCACCAGGGTTGCCAAGCGGAGTGGCGACTACCCACAGAGTTCCCGGATTCACCGAATTCAATGACATTAAGCAACAGCTCCGTTTTGCATTGGCTGCCTTTAACCGTAACGCAGGCCAGATCAAAGCGGCAGGGACTGCCCCATGCCTTATGCTCGTCAAGCCACAGCATGGCCGCTCGCTGAAGGCGTTTTCTCTTTTCAGCACCCAGAGCTTCAAAAGGGCGCTGAAGCCCGCCTGCGGCACGGGTCTTCACTTCTACAAAAACAATGACTCCATGATCATCGGCGACAATATCCAGCTCAAGATGTCCGGACCGCCAATTTCGGTCGAGTATGCTCCAGCCGCAGCGCTCAATCATGGCCGCAGCGGCATCCTCACCCCTGCGCCCAGTTTCTGAAGACAAATGCAGAATTTTACCGCTCAAAAAAGCCACCCCTGCTCTTGCTTTTTTTCAGGCAGGACACCACGGAATTCCAGCCTGTGCAGCGGACAAGGTCCAAATTCTTTAAGGGCTTCGCGATGTTCCTTAGTGCCATAGCCCTTATGC
>JAGAZG010000118.1 GCA_017940105.1 Mailhella sp.
TCGCCGTGCCAGCCCCGGTGTCTGTGTCCAGCAGATGCCGGGGTTCCCTTTTTGTATAAGTGATGCCGTCAGGATTGGCAAGTAGGGGTACTGCAAGTTTACAGATTTCATTGCCAGTCAGAGTTCAGCTGTTTTAGAGATGAAAACGCCCCTCAAGAAGCGTTTTGCGCAGGGTGTGCCCATAACAAAGCTGGGTCAAACCATGACAACGGAAGCGCCTATCGATCCAGTTCGCTCCAGTAACTTGTCAGTCCATATTCGACAAGCCTTTCCAGTGGGATGAACTGCTCTTCAACTTCCGTGATGCGTCCGGGGCCGAGGTCAAAGCCGTAAAAATAAACGGTCATGCCTTTTTTGCTGAACGAAAAATGCCTTACAAGATTGTCGCCGGACACATCAGAAAGGTCACGGTCAGGATGTCCTTCGGTGATAAGCTGAATGATTTTCTTTTTTGCAGCATCTGGCTGTTTGAACAGATCCGGCAGGGCAATAGGATTTAGCGTAGGCAGGTAATAAACACAGGTCTCCAGCCATTGGCTGCCCGGTGCCGGCAGAAGTGCTTTCCAGCATTCATCAATGACGGTAGCGGTATTGCCGTTGATGTTCCATGTCGTATTTTGCTGAAAGACGGCGATGTCTTCGCCTAGATCATTGAGGGGCATGTCTTTGATAAGATCTCGTGCGGATCGAACTCCCTCGGAAAATGACTTGCCAGTTCGCTGCTTGGCTATCTTCGCGAGCTTTGGGTCATCAGGACAATCAAATTCAACATGAACCTCGTATCCAGGACCTTTTTTATCAAGCTGTTCCTTGTGCGTTGTTTTGATAATCATATCGCTGGGCGGTTGCGATGCCTTAGCGCTGGCAAGGGACGAATAAAGTGCTATAGACTTTTTATACCAGGCAAGGACACTCTCCCTTGTCTTGCATTTTTGGAGCAGCTTCCAGTTGGACTTGACGAATTTTCTGAAGTCTTCTGAATTGCCCGTCTGCATTTTGGCGGCCAGGTACAAGGTGTAAAGCTTGTCATCTTCCTGAGAGATCTCCTCATCGGAACAGACCAGTTTTTCGACATACGTCCTGGCCTTGGTGCAGTCGATGGAGGCGGCTTGCACGGCGGGCGCTGCAAACGCGATAAGTCCAATACATAGTGCAAAAAAGTGCTTCTTCATGGGATTGCCCCCAGATCTTTTGCTTCGATCAGCGTTCATTTACCATGTCCATCAGATCCTTCCCGCACTTGAAGAACGGCGTGCGCTTGAGCTTGACGTCAACGCTCTCGCCGGTGTGAGGGTTCCTGCCCTTGTAGGCACAGTATTTGCGCGCTTCAAAGGAGCCGAAACCTCGTATTTCAATTCTGCCACCGTCAAAAAGCTGTTGCTTCATCAGGTCGATCATGGTTTCCACGATTCTGAAGGAAACCTCTGGCGGAAGCTGCCGTGCCTCGCAAGGCTTGGATAAGTTCTGTTTTGTTCATGGGCCATGAATGCCATAGGCAGCACGATTTTGCAACGAAGCGGAGAATCCACAGCGCAGCAGCCACATAGAATTATTGCCCGCAGTCAGGCTTTGACCTATATTGCATTTCGCACGGTTGCCCTCTTAGTTGCTTCGCATCGGCACGGCGCAAGGCTGTGAGACTTCATCAGGGCTGTGAAGATTTGCCGGCACCGCTCTGCATCTTGTCCACAACCCTGATACTGCTGTGTATCATTCCCATCCAGCATGAAAAGGGGAATACGCCGCTTTTTTCAGGCGTGAACGTGATCATGTTGTTTCCCTCTTCAAGTTTTTTCTGGATGCCGAATCCTGGAATGACAATTTCATTGTTGCATCCGATAAGCTTGCCTTCTGGCATGACCAGGATCCATGTGACGGGCAGCCCTTTTTGCACGACGATGGGGTCATATGCCCCGTAATCAGCCTGGGAAACCACTTCCTGTCCGTTTCCTTTGCTGACGGCTCTGATTCCTGGCATGACAGCTTTATTGTCTGAAGCGGCATTTTGCGTGCTGACGAAAGCGCCAGTGAGTGCCAGGCCGTTGCTCAGCATACTGAATCCAAGCGCCATGACCACGACGGCAGCGCATTGAAAAACGAGGACTGCCTTCTTTGCGCTGACTTTGCCTGCGGTGATGCCCAATGCAAGCAGGGCCGGCATGGTGCCAAGGCAGAAACAAGCCATGGAAAAGGCTCCTGCCCATGCGCTGCCCGTCCCCAGGGCGTATATCTGCATGGATTGCAGGGGACCGCAGGGCATCAGGCCATTGGCAAGTCCGATGAGTAAAGAAGCCTTGGCATTGCCACGTGCTCTTTTTGAAAGCCCGTCGCGCATGCGTGTCAAAAAGTGCGGTAGCCTGGGCTGCAGTCTGCGCAGAAACGAAAATCCGCCAAGCATGTTCAGTGCCATAATCAGCATGAAGGCGCCTGCAGCCAGCATGACAGCGCCGCGCATCAATTGTGTGAGCGCAAGCGCTTGCCCAAGAAATCCGGCGGCTGCGCCTGTAGCAGAGTAAGAGAACAGCCGGCCTGCATGATACAGAAGGGCCGTCCGGCATACGCTGCCACTCGTTCGAACAGCCATCAGGCTTTGCGTCATGGCAATGCCGCCGCACATGGCCAGGCAATGCACAGAAGTGAGCAGGCCTATGGAGAAAAGAGCCCACAGGCTTGTTGCTGACCCTGGATCAGGGAAGAATCCTGTCCATTCAGCCGGAACAATATGCTTCATGCCCAGAAAGGCCATGAGTGCGAAAA
>JAGAZG010000119.1 GCA_017940105.1 Mailhella sp.
CTTCATTGCCGTCTGCTCGGCTTTTCACTTTCAGAAATACGCGAATTGCTCGCTTTTAAAGACAATCCATGCTCAGGATGCGGCTGGATAAACGAACTGGTAGAAAAGCACATCGCCCGCATTGACAGACAGATTGCGGCCCTCCAGCATTTCAAAAGCCATTTTGAAAAGCTTCGCTTTCAATGCGATGGAACACAAAAGGAACACTGCGGCATTTTGGCCAGCCTTGATACATTTGACCTCTCATGCTGCCGGCAGATGCACGATATGGAATCTTCAGCCGTAAAGGACTGACTACCCTGCGCAGCATTGAAATCTTCAAAAAATAATTCTTGACCATAAAGCGGCTTCAGGGTTTACCATCGTCCAATAGCGTCAAAGCTTGTGATTTCTGGAGTCCGCAATGGAAAAAAAATATATTTTAAAAGGTTTGAACTGCCCGCACTGTGCAGCCAAAATTCAGGAAGAAACAGCCAGGCTTCCCGGCGTCGCTTCTGCAACAATCAATCTGTTGCGGCAGACAATGCTTGTCAACATCGATTCAGGCAGGCAGGACGGGCTTTTCGAATCAATCCGCAACATAGTTCAAAGCCATGAACCCGATGTCAGCGTTGAAGAACCCTCTCAGTTTCTGTGCACATTTTGGCTTAAAGGACTAGATTGCCCGCATTGCTCCGCCCTGATTGAAAAAGAAGCGGCCAATCTTCATTTCGTTTCCTCCGCGTCAGTAAATCTCGTGCGACAGACGCTGACTCTGTCCTGCAGATCCCTGCCAGAAAACATGACAAAAGTCGTTGCCGACATTGTTCATAAATTTGAGCCTGACATAGAAGTTTCACGAACAGTCGACATGGAGCAGGACCGCCCTGCAACGCCATCTTCTGCCAGCAACGATTCCAATGGCAACAGGATGCGCATTTGGCGTCTTGCTGTCGGAGGAGCGTTGTATGCCGTTCTATTTTATCTTTTTAGCCGCGGCAGACTTCCTGATTTTTGGGTTCCATTCATGTTTGCAGCCGCGTACGCCCTGCTTGGAGGGGATGTTGTTCTTAGGGCGCTGCGAAATATTGGAAAAGGGCAAATTTTTGACGAAAACTTTCTCATGACTGTTTCTACGGCAGGAGCATTTGCCATCGGAGAATATCCCGAAGCTGTTGCCGTTATGCTTTTCTATCAGATCGGTGAATTCTTTCAGGATTCAGCCGTGCAGCGCTCACGCAAATCCATTGCAGATCTCATGGATATTAAAGCCGACATTGCCTATGTCAGCCAACATGGCGAATTCATGCCGGTTTCGCCCGGTGAAGTTTCCGTCGGCGAATTATTCCGCGTCAGGCCTGGAGAACGAATTCCGCTCGATGGAACCGTTGTGTCTGGAGAATCCATGCTTGATATGCAGGCGCTTACCGGAGAATCCATGCCTAGGCTCGCCAAAGAAGGCAGCAGCGTCCTTTCTGGAAGCATCTGCAAAAACGGAGCGCTCGTTATTCAGGCTGAAAAACCGTACATGGATTCAACAGTCTCGCGCATCATCAGTCTGGTTGAGGAAGCCGGCAGCCGAAAAGCCCCCACAGAAAATTATATTACGTCTTTTGCACGCTGGTACACTCCCATTGTCGTCCTCATGGCTGTCTGCCTTGCTCTTCTTCCCCCTCTACTTATTGGCGGATCATGGACTGACTGGTTCAGGCGCGCATGCATATTTCTTGTCATATCATGCCCGTGCGCTCTGGTCATCTCTGTCCCATTAACATTTTTTGGCGGCATAGGAGCAGCATCGCGCCAAGGCGTACTGATCAAGGGAGGAAACTACCTCGAAGCCCTTTGCCATGTCGATACCATTGTTTTTGACAAAACAGGAACGCTGACTCAGGGAGAATTTGAAATTTCTGATACTATCCCAGCTGAGGGATATGCGGCTGAAGAAGTACTGGCAGTTGCCGCCGTTGCAGAAAGCTTGTCGACTCATCCCATAGCCCGTTCCGTACTCAGAGCTGCATCGTCCTTCTCCAAGCAGTCACCCGACAGCTGCGAAGAGTACATGGGCAAAGGCATCATGGTCCGCTCAGGCGGCAGCACCATCGTGGCAGGCAGCCGTTCTCTTATGGAGGAACTATCCATTGCCTGCCCAGAAGTTACCGCACCAGGTACAAAAATATATGTCGCGCACAATGGACAGTATATCGGATGCCTGATTGCGTCCGATTCTATGAAACCTACCAGTGCAGCAGCAATTGCTGAACTTAAAAAGCTTGGCGTGCGAAAAACGGTGATGTTGACAGGCGACAGCGACGACATAGCCTTGCGGACAGCAGCAGCCCTTGGCATTGACGAATATCATGCCGGTCTGCTGCCTCAACAAAAGGTTGAATGGATTGAAAAGATTGACAACCGCATAAAGCATAACGATAAAGTATGTTTTGTAGGAGATGGAATCAATGACTCCCCGGCTCTTGCCCGTGCAGATATAGGCATAGCCATGGGAGCCCTTGGCTCCGACGCAGCTATAGAAGCGGCAGATGTTGTCCTTATGGCCGACGACCCGGCAAAGCTGCCCGTTGCCATTAGGATAGCTAAGCGTACTCGTTCCATCGCATTGCAAAACATTACTTTTGCACTTGGCGTCAAAATTCTTCTTCTTATGCTTGGAGCTCTCGGTCTTGTAACCATGTGGGAAGCCGTCTTTGGCGATGTTGGAGTCATGATGCTGGCGGTATTAAACTCTCTGCGCATGCTAAAAGGCGATTGTGCATTAGCGCACAGCAAGGAGTGTGAAAATGAAAAAATTTAACGTGACGGGCATGAGCTGCGCTGCATGCAGTGCAAGGGTTGAAAAGGCTGTCAGCGCTGTACCTGGCGTGACAGGCTGCTCTGTAAGTCTTCTTACCAATACCATGGGCGTTGAAGGGGATGTGCCTGCCCAGATGATCATCGATGCCGTCACGGCTGCCGGCTATGGAGCTTCCGTGCAGGAAAGCGCTCTGCGCCAGAAAGGAAGGTCTGCTCAGGACCTGGCTGAAGAAGCCCTGAAAGATCATGAAAGCCCTGCCCTGAAACGCCGCCTCATCTGGTCGGTTATTCTTCTGCTTCCCCTGATGTATCTGACCATGGGGCACATCATGTGGAACTGGCCAATACCCGCTTCTGTCAGTGAAAATCACATCGGCATGGGAATTTATGAAATGCTCCTGGCCGGAATCATCATGATCATAAACCAAAAGTTCTTTATCAGCGGAGCCAAAAGTGCGTTCAATGGAGCCCCAAACATGGACACTCTTGTCGCGCTCGGCTCCTTCTCCTCGTTCAGCTGGAGTGTATTCCTGCTCTTTGCCATGACTTCCGCGCAGCTTTCCGGTAACGGCGAAGCTGTCAAAGAGTATATGCACGGCTTTTACTTTGAAGCTGCCGCCATGATCGTGACACTGATTACAGTAGGAAAAATGCTGGAAGCCCGCAGCAAAGGCAAGACGACCAATGCTCTGAAAAGTCTTCTAAGTCTGACTCCTAAAAAAGCCACCCTTCTGCGCAACGGTTCAGAGCTCACCGTTGATGTCAGCGATGTAGCCAAGGGCGACGTTTTTATTGTTCGTCCTGGAGAAAGTATTCCTGTTGACGGTGAAGTCATCGACGGAATAAGCGCTGTCAACGAAGCTGTTCTCACAGGTGAAAGCATCCCCGTTGATAAACAACTCGGTTCCTCAGTGTCTGCGGCAACCATCAATCAATCTGGTTTTCTGACATGCAGGGCTACGCGGGTTGGCGAAGACACGACCCTGTCGCGTATCATCCAGATGGTGAGCGATGCTGCTGCCACAAAAGCACCAATAGCAAAAATTGCCGACAAGGTATCTGGCATTTTTGTGCCAGCCGTCATCGCCATTGCCTTTATCACAACAA
>JAGAZG010000120.1 GCA_017940105.1 Mailhella sp.
CTGGTCGAAAAAGTCGGCGACCGCATGTACTGGGGCAAGTGGGCGCGCGATGTCGGCATGGCCGCGCAGAACTTCATTGCCCGCATCCAGGCGATGGTTGCCGTTCCTGGCGAGCACCAGACGAAATTCCGCGCATTCGTGCAGGGGCTGCGCGACAACATCAATAACAGCATCACCGATGCGCAGGCCATGGAGATGCTTGCCTAGCACATGGCCACCAAGCCGGTGTTCGAGGTGCTTTTCAAGGATTATCAGTTCACGCGCAACAACCCCGTGTCGCGCTCCATGGAAGACATGATCGCTTCGCTCACAGGCGCAGGCATGGAGAAAGATCTTGCCGTGTTCGACGCCTTCCAGGCATCAGTGCAGAAGGAGCTTGGCGGCATCGACAACCTTGAGGGACGGCAGACCATCATCAAGAACCTGTATGACCGCTTCTTCAAGGGCGCGTTCCCCAAGACCGTTGAGCAGCTGGGCATCGTCTATACGCCGGTGGAGTGCGTGGACTTCATCCTGCATTCCGTCAACGACGTGCTCATCAGGGAGTTCGGCAGCACGCTGTCTGACGAAGGCGTGCACATCCTGGACCCCTTTACAGGCACGGGCACGTTCATCACGCGCCTTTTGCAGTCCGGCATCATTCAGCCGCAGGACATGGAGCGCAAGTACCTGCATGAAATCCACTGCAACGAGATCGTGCTGCTGGCGTATTATGTTGCGGACGTGAACATTGAAAGCGTGTTCCATGACATCACCGGCCGCAAGGAATACCTCAAATATAATAACATTTGCCTGACCGACACCTTTGAGCTTGCCGAACGCGACGATTCGCCCATGCTGTGCGATGTTTTCAAGGATAACTCCGCTTCCATTGCTCGGCAGAGGAAGACGCCGATCAGGGTGATTATAGGAAATCCTCCGTATTCTAGAGGGCAGAAGTCCAGTAACGACGATGCGCAGAACCAGCACTATCCAAGGCTGGATAAACGAATTGAGGAAACTTACGTTTCTAGTTCAACTGCCAACTTGAAGAACTTTTTGTATGATTCTTACATTCGTGCGTTCCGCTGGGCTTCAGATAGATTGGCTAAGGAAGGCGGCGTCATCGGATTCATCACCAATGGCGGCTGGCTTGATGGCAATGGAGCTGCAGGCTTCCGCAAGTGCCTGGAAAAGGAGTTCTCGTCCATCTATGTTTTCCATCTGAGGGGTGATCAGCGTACGTCTGGAGAACTCTCCCGCAGAGAAGGTGGCAAAATTTTTGGCGAAGGCTCACGCGCCCCGGTGGTCATAACCCTGCTCGTGCGCAAGCCGGAGCACAAGGGCAAGGCTATCATCCATTACTGCGACATCGGCGATTACCTGAAGCGGGAAGAGAAGCTGAACATCCTCAAAAAGTGCCGTTCCATGCTCTCAAGCGATATGAAGTGGACGGATATTCTGCCTGACGAACATGGTGATTGGCTAACAAAACGGAGCGGAATATTCGATTCGTTCATTCTACTGGGGGATAAGAAAGAGAAAACCAAGAAGGATGGGTTGCTTTTTGGTCCTGTTTATTCCCTCGGTCTTAGTACAAATCGAGATGTTTGGGTATATAATGCTTCACAGGAAAAGCTGAAAGACAACGTACAACGCTCTATTCAATTCTATAACGAGCAATGCGATATTATTGATACTGGAAGAAAACTGGATCGTGATCCTAAAAAATTCAGCTGGTCAAGTAATGCAGATGCTGCTGTAAAGCGTAAGCAAAAATATGCTTTTTTGCATGGCCAGATAACATATGGACAGTATCGCCCATTTTATAAAAGTAATATGTACTTTTCACGGGAGATGAACGAAAGACAAGGGCAAATACCACAATTATTCCCAACGCCGCAGCATAAAAACTTTGTGATATGCGTCGAGAACCCAGGTGGAAAAAAGGATTTCACTTGTCTGATTACAGATAACATACCCGACCTTCACGTCATGGAAGCAGCCCAGTGCTTCCCCCTCTACTACTACGAAAAGAAAGAAGCGCAGCAAGGTTCCCTCTTCGGTGACAACGATCCCACCTACGTTCGACACGACGCCATCACGGACTGGATGCTCCGAACTACGCGCACGCAGTACAACGCACCGTCCATCACCAAAGAGGACATCTTCTATTACGTTTATGGCATCCTGCACAGCCCGGATTACCGCGCCCGCTTCGCCAACGACCTCAAGAAATCCCTGCCCCGCATACCGCTGGTGGACGGCATAAATACGTTCATGGCATTCTCCGGCGCGGGCAGGAAGCTGGCCGAACTGCACCTCAACTATGAAAATGCGCCTGCGTATCCCGTGACTAAGCTCGATACCGGCGGCGTCAGCGAAGAGCGCTTCATCGTTGACAAAATGCGCTTCGGCAGCAAAGGCAGCGAAAAGGATAAGAGCGTCATCATATACAACAGCGCCATCCGCATAGAGGGCATACCGCAGGAAGCCTACGAGTACGTGGTCAACGGCAGAAGCGCCATCGAATGGGTCATGGAGTGCTATCGCGTCAAGACCGACAAGGATAGCGGCATCACCAACGACCCCAACGACTGGGCGCGAGAGCACGGAAAGCCGAGCTACATTCTCTAGACCTTCTGCTCTCCGTCATCACTGTGAGCATGGAAACGGTGACGATCGTGAAGGCGCTGCCAGAGTTGAAGTTCGGAACTCGCGAGGAGTAATTATTACAGGAAGGAAAAGCGATGAGTGTAATTACCGGTCATGAATACCAGTTGTTGAAAATTTTCAGCTCGGATTTCGAATACCACATCCCTGCATACCAAAGGCCGTATGCATGGACGACGGAAGAGACGAACACCCTCTTCGATGACCTGTACGGCTTCTTCACCTCCGAAAGCGAGGACGAGAACTACTTCCTCGGCAGCATTGTTCTCATCAAGGAGGATACAGACCGGAGGGCGGACGTCATCGACGGACAGCAGCGGCTGACCACGCTGACGATATTATTCTCCGTGCTGGCTGATAATCTTACCGACCCAAAAAAGAAGGCGTCCTGCATGAAGCGCCTACAGGAGGAAGGCGACGAACTGGCCGGGATCGCGAGCCTTCCGAGAGTCTTCCTTCGCGAGTGAGATCAGGAATTCTTCAACAAGTACATCCAGAACGTGAAGATTGATGACCTGTTCAAGATCGATCCTGCAACGCTCGACACGGAGGCCAAGCGTCATATACAGGAGAACTGCAAAGCCCTCTTGGCGAAATTCAAAGATACGTTCCATGGCGACGAGACGGAGCTCTTGAAATTCAGTAACTTCCTTCTGAACCGCTGCTATCTTGTCGTAGTCTCTACACCGAGTCAGGCCTCCGCCTTCCGGGTTTTCTCGGTAATGAACAGTCGAGGGCTGGATCTGTTGCCCACGGACATCATCAAGTCCGAAACCATCGGCAAGTTGCCTGCGAATCTTCAGAAAGCCTACACGGATAAGTGGGAAGATTTGGAGAATCAGGTTGGACGAGATGGTTTCAACGAGGTCTTTACGCATACCAGAACCATCTTCATGATGGAGAAGGCGAAGAAGAACCTGCTCGATGAGTTCCGCTCCTTCGTAGTGCCGGATACCACGCCAAAGTCTCTGATTGACGATTACCTTGAGCCGTACACGCTGGCTTATATGAAGCTGAAGAACTGCACCTATACATCGACCAAGAACGCCGAGGAGATCAACGAACTCCTGTACTGGCTGAACAAGAGCAACAACTACGACTGGATGCCGTCAGCTATCCTGTTCATGACTATGCACCCAGACGATTCGGATTACCTTCTTTGGTTCATAAAGAAGCTGGAGCGTCTGTCTTCCTATCTTCAGGTGACAGCGCAAGACGTGAACCACAGAATGGCAAGGTACAAGTTTGTTCTGGCAGAGCTCAAGGAAAAGCCGTACAGCTCCCGGAGTGCCCCTATCCAGAACATCGAGCTGACGGAATGGGAAAAGGAGGAATTCCTAAAAACGTTGAATGGTGAAATCTACACGATGCCTGCGGCAAGAAGGAACTACATCATCCAGCGTCTGGATTCTTTCGTTTCTGATGGAGGGGCTACCTACAATACCAAGCTATTCACTATCGAGCACGTTTTTCCTCAGAACCCAAGTGTCGGAAGCGAGTGGTTCGACCTGTGGCCGGAAGGAAAAGATCGCCAGTACTGGCTTAATCGCATTGCAAACCTCGTACCGCTCACCAGACAGCGGAACAGCGCAGCACAGAACTACGACTTCAAGACAAAGAAGGAAAAGTACTTCACCACCAAGAGCGGGACGTCCTCTTATCAGCTAACAACGCAGGTGCTGAACATTGACACTTGGACGCCGAAGGACGCAAAGAACCGTCAGGAATACCTGCTAGGAATTTTCGCCAAGAACTGGGATCTGGAAAAAGACAGTGAGCGTAATGGTCGCGAGACCTATCTGCTCTCCGGCAGGGGAGGTAACGCATCCGGGTATCCGCTGGGAAGCGACAACTTTATCGTCAATGCAGGAAGCAAGATTTCCCAAGATGTCACAGATGGGTACCCTCAAAACTACGCCAACCTACGCGATTCGCTGATTGCCGACGGCACCATCGTGGATGGCGTATTCGTCAAAGACCACACGTTTACCAGCTCTTCGGCAGCCGCATGTGTGGTCCTCGGAAGAGCCGCCAACGGAAGGAAAGAGTGGACGCTGCTCGACGGCAGGACCTATGGCAAGTATGGCAGGCTGGATTCAGACAATTGAACCCGTTCTCCGCTTGCGTTGCCATTGGCATCGGGGGCGTTTGCAGCGGAATTGCTATCGCCATCAGCATCAGGTGCACATGCATAGCCTTTGCAGCATCGCAGCCATCCGCTTGCCTAATTGCCTGGAATGTCAAATATGCCTATACTGACGTGGTCGATGACCGAAATGCAAACCTGACAGGAACGCTGTTTCCTCCAAGCAAGGACTTAGAAACATATTACTGGCTAAACTATGACCCATTTGCTGAAAATGATCTTGTTTGCGGTGATCTCTATGATGACTTGATGGACATTGCACGAGATTTGCAAAGCGGCATAGAGGAATACGAGACTGGAAGACGTGGAAACGCTGTCTGGGAGTGGCGTATCAGACTTGATTCTCATTTGGGGCAGCACTCCGTTGACGCAATGAGGGTGCTCCATGCACTTAGGACGTAATTCTTGGCTTCCAAAATGCTCACAGTCTACTTTGACTGCACGGAGGACACATGAACAGACGTGATTTTCTGAGCAGCGGCGCAGCAATCGCCGCGGTAACGATCATGGCTCCAGAATTTGCCTTTGCTGCTGAAAGCGATCAGATAATAAAACTGCCTGAACCGGATAAGAATGGCGGCAAGCCGCTGATGGAATGCCTTGCCCTGCGGCGCTCCAGCCATGTTCTTGGACGCGGTGATGTTGACATGCCCACCCTGGGCAATCTTCTTTGGGCGGCATGGGGAATCAACCGAGAGGACGGCAAGCATGTCATCCCCACAGCATTGAACAAGCAGCAGGTTGTTGTCTACGCCGTACGCAGCGATGGCGTATGGGAATACATGCCAAAAGAACACGCCGTCAAAAAAGTTCTGACCGGCGACAGGCGCAATGCATTTGACGGTGCCGGGCTTGTCCTGCTCTATGCAGCTCCTGAAAAAGATTCCTACTCTGCCATGCACGTGGGCTCCATGTACCAGAATGTCGGCCTGTTCTGCGCCTCAGCTGGGCTCGACAACTGCGTGAAACACCAGAAGTACGATGCCTTGGACGTCGACTTGCCGTTGCCGTCAGGCTGGATGACCTTCGTTACACAGTCGGTGGCGTGGCCAAAATAGAGGATGGTACGACAGATGCCTGACTACAGAAACATGTCCTCAGTTGAGGCACTTCGCTTTGCAAAAGAGAAAAGCGGCATGACTGCTGATGAAATTTCTCTGAAGCTTGGCACCAGCACTGCGGTCATAAACAGGTACCTTCGCCTGAACGGCGGCTACAGTCCCAGCCTTGACATGATCCCCAGACTTTGCTCTGTGCTTGACAACATCGTCCTTCTTGACTGGCTGAAAGCCCAGGTTGAAAGTCCTAAGGCTGTTCCACAGGCTAAAGACAGCGCGGATGTGCTTATGGCTGTGGCGAACGCATCTGCGGCTCTGGGTGACGTAAGCCGACTTCTTGTACGCATAGACAAGACAGGCATCAACGCGGGCCTTGCAAAAAAAATCCGATCTGCCTTGGAAGAGGTGAAAAATGCATGCTCTACGGCTCAAGATCAAATACAGGACATTGCAGCCTCTGATATTTCTCAGCACGTCGTGCTCAACCACATCTGTTTGCGTGACCAAAGCGAACGTCTAGAATTTTCGCAAAATAGACGTTTAGACTCCTCCTCTGACTTGCTATTTGAAAACATGAACAATTCAGGTTTCCAAAACAAGTATCAGGAGGACTTCGGCATGACTGCTATCGGTAACAGTTTCCCCTACGGCCACATTGAAAACGACCAGTTCCGCAACCAAAAGGCTTCCTTGAAGTCAGTGCATGTTTCCGGTGAAATTCGTGGTCTTCTGTTCACTTACAACATTCGCCAGGAGTACAAAAACGATACAGAAGAACCACTTGAGGTCATATACACCTTCCCGATAGCCTGGAATACAGCCCTGTTAGGCATGACCGCATCCATCAATGGCAATGCCCTTACTGCGCAGGTCGTTGAAAAAAAAGATGCCGAATCCCGGTATGAAGAAGCTGTTTCTGATGGCGACAGTGCCATTATGGTACAGAAATCCGCCAAAGGCCTTTATACAGCCAATCTTGGCAACATTGCATCAGGAGAAAGCGTCATCATCGAACTGCACTGCGCTCAGCTTCTCTGCATAGAGCATGGCCGCATTCGTATTTGCGTGCCTACTGTCATATCAGAGCGCTATGGCAACGGGCACATTCAAAGCGGGCTCGCCGCTCACGAATCGGTCACCACAAGCCGCAATGCGCAATACGACTTCGGTGCAAGCATCACAGTAATGGGCGACATGGCTACGCGCTCCGTCATTTGCCCCAGCCATGGAATCAAAGGTCAGGCAGCAGACGGCGGACTTCAATTTTCGATTGACGGCAATGCCCATCTGGATCGCGATTTCGTACTGCTGATCGAGGGGGTAAGCGGCATGACGTTCGCCCAAAGCTCAACCAAGTGTGATGAGATCATGCTTGCTGCAAGTTTTACCCCAATACTGCCGCAAAATGTCCATTCTGCTCTCGGACTGAAAATTCTTGTTGACTGTTCCGGTTCCATGGAGGGCAAGCGCATGCAGCAGGCTGTCAGAGGACTGGAAGAAGTCCTGCTTCAGCTCTCACCTCAGGATTTCGTATCCTACAGCATGTTTGGTTCAGACGTCAGGCATACGTTCAGGTCGATGCACCCATGCTCGCCAGATACCCTGAAAAAGCTTACAGCCCATATCGCATCAACAGATGCGGACATGGGCGGGACTGAAATGGAACATGCGCTGGCTTCAACTTTTGCCCTGGCCCTTCCCAAAGGCAGCGAAGCGGTTC
>JAGAZG010000013.1 GCA_017940105.1 Mailhella sp.
GAATCAGTCACCAAGGCATGAAGTTGCCTTGACGCAATCCTGGCAGAGCGATAGCAGAAAAAAACGCATGACACACTTTTGCATGAAGGTGCGAAATGAGCAGTTCATTAATCCAGACTCCTCGTTCAGACAGACTCCATATAGGTATTTTTGGCAGGCGAAATGCCGGCAAGTCCAGCCTCATCAACAGCATAACAGGTCAGGGCGTATCCATCGTTTCAGCTTTGCCTGGCACAACGACCGACCCTGTTTACAAGTCCATGGAAATCCCAGGGCTTGGCCCCTGCGTGTTCATTGATACGGCAGGATATGACGATGAAGGCGACATTGGCAGCGCCCGTGTTGAAAGCACCAGAACGGTGCTGCAATCCACAGACATTGCGCTGCTTGTCACCGATGGCATTGATATGCAATGCGACAAGGTGTGGCTGGACATTCTCAGAGGTCAAAACATTCCTGTCATTCCTGTACATTCGCACACAGACGCTCTGAATGCTGGCGAGCGGCACAGGAGCTCAGAAGCCATACGTAAGGTTTTCGGACAGGTTCCGCTTTCAGCCGAAGATATTCGGACGGGGCATTGCCGCGGACTGTTTGACACCATTCTTTCCATGCTTCCTCCTGACTGGGAAGCAAAGAGCATTACCGGCGGGTTGTGCGGAACAGGCGATCTTGTCTTGCTGGTCATGCCGCAGGATTTGCAGGCGCCTAAAGGCAGGCTGATTCTGCCTCAGGTTCAGGTCATCAGGGAACTTCTTGATAAAGGCTGCGCTATCATGTCATGCACGGCAGAAAATATGGAAAGTGCGCTGGACAGCCTTTCACGCAATCCTCGCCTGATCATCACTGATTCCCAGGTTTTTGCCCGCGTATGGCCGCTTAAGCCTGCTGACAGCCTGCTGACCTCTTTTTCGGTGCTGATGGCCGGATATAAAGGGGATATGCAGGCTTTTTTAAACGGCGCAAAGGCTTTGGCTTCGCTTGGGCCTCATTCGCATGTCCTGATTGCAGAAGCCTGCACGCATGCACCCATTAATGAAGATATAGGCAGGGTAAAACTACCTGGGATTCTCAGGTCGCGCTTTGGGCAGTCGCTTTCAGTTGACATCGTCAGCGGAAAAAGCTTTCCGGAACATCTTGAACGGTACGACCTTATCATTCACTGCGGTGGCTGCATGTTTAACAGGCGCTTTATGCTTTCACGCATTGCAAAAGCCACGGAAAAGGGGATCCCCATCTGCAATTACGGCGTTGCCCTGGCTGCACTGAATGGAATTCTGGACAAGATAGTCCATGTATGAAATATTCGTTTCGGATAATTTTGATGCCTTTTCAAAATGGCAACTGTCATAATCTCAAACAAAGGTATGCGGTATGGACGAAAACAAACAAGTGACATGGGCATTTCGCCGTCTTGGAGGAATGGATCAAGTTACGCTGGAAACCTCAGGCGAGTTGAGTCGCCTTCGGGATTTGGATCCAAAATTATGGGCGACCCTGAGCTGCCCGGCTACCGGCCTTGAATTCAATGCCCAAACGCTCGCATTGCTTGACTCTGACAAGGATGGTCGAATCAGGATTCCCGAAGTTCTGGATGCTATGGACTGGCTTTGCGACCGCATAAGCAATCCTTCCGAAATCGTGGCTCGTCCCGAAGCTCTCCCTCTGGCGTCTATACGCCAGGATACGCCCGAAGGCGTGAAACTTCATGCTACGGCGATCAATGTCCTGCAAAATCTGGGAAAGGCTGATTCCGACTGCGTGAGCGAAGCAGATGTGGAAGGAGCCGCCTCCATAGCCAATGCTCTTCTGTACAATGGAGACGGGATCGTTCCCCCACATGCCGACCTTACTGACGAACAGCGCGAATTCGTTTCTGCTGCATTGCAGGTCGTTGGCGGAGAACTTGACTCAAGCGGCGAATCCGGCGTCAGCAAAACGTGCATAACGGCGTTTTTGTCTGCCCTTGAAGCAGAAAAGTCCTGGCGCAAAGCCGTGGCAGAGGCGCCTCATCCTCTTGGAAATTCCACTGGTGAGGCATGGGCGCTTGCGCAGGATCTCAAAGAAAAAATCAGCGACTATTTTCTCCGTTGCCGCATGGCGGCGTTTGCCCCGCAGTCAGTCGCATCCCTGAATGCGGAAGAGGTCATATCCTCAAGCGGCAACAACGGACTTTTGTCACACGACGTTCTTGAAAGCCTGCCTCTTTCTCAGGTCAAGCCTGATTCCCCTCTATGCCTGAAAAGCGGCATAAACCCTGTATGGCGGGACAAAGCATGTGCGTTTGCCGCCGCATGCTCGTCGCTTTTGCCTGAAGACGGCTGCATGACAGAAGAAGCATGGATCAATATTCAGAGCGTCCTTGCCCCATATGGCGCTGTGCTTGCCCAGCGCAGCATTCCTGCAGGCGCCGGATCTATTGCACCTGCTGATCCCGCGGGTGCCCTTGCAGCGCTTTCTGATGCCCAGGTAGACGCAATGCTCTCTTGCAGTGCGGCATCTGATCTTGAATCCATAATCGAAAAAGATCTGTCTGTCCCTTCGGCGAGTTCAGACATTTCAGAGCTTGACAAGCTTGTGCTTTATTACAGGCACCTGCACAGGCTGCTGATGAACTTTGTGTCTTTTTATGACTTTTATTCTCTCAAGCGTCCGGCGACGTTTCAGGCAGGCACACTGTTCATTGACGGTCGCAGCTGCCGGCTTTGCCTCCCCGTGACTGACGTCGACAAGCATTCCGGCATGGCCGCGCTCAGCCAGATATGCCTGCTTTACTGCCACTGCACACGGGTAACTGCCGAGGGCAGCAAGGCCATGAACATTGCAGCCGCCATGACTGCCGGTTCAGACACTTTTCTGCGCGAGGGCAGAAACGGCGTGTATGTTGATGACGAAGGTAACGACTGGGATGCCACGGTCGTCAAGGTCGTGCGCAATCCCATCAGTATCAAGCAGGCCATGTGGTCTCCATATCTGCGCGTAAGCCAGATGATACATGATCAGATTGCCAAGTTTGCCGCAGACAAGCAGGCAAAAGTCATGGCGGGAGCCTCTCAGAAAGTGGCAGACACAGCAGCGGCCCCGGCTAAGCCGGCCATGCCGTTTGACATTGGCAAAAGCGTCGGCATCTTTGCCGCCGTCGGCATCGCCCTGGGCGCCATAGGAACAGCCGTTGGCAGCATAGCATCCATGATCATGTCTTTGCACTGGTGGCAGTTCCCTCTGCTGTTCCTTGCCATATTCATCTGTATTTCTGGTCCTTCCATGTTTCTTGCATGGCTTAAGCTGCGCAAGCGCACCCTTGGCCCTCTGCTGGAAGCTTCTGGCTGGGCGGTCAACAGCCAGCTGCCCATTAATCAGGTTTTGGGCCGCGCCCTGACTAAAGAAGCATCGTTGCCAAGCAATTCCACGAAAATACGCAATGATCCGCTTCATCAGGAAAGCCCTGCCGGCAAGATCATCCTTGCCGTCATCCTTGCCCTGGCACTGCTGCTTGGATATCTTGGCTGGAAATACAAGGATGCAGTCAGCAATGTCATGAAGAGCGCCGTAACTGTTGAACAGCCTGCGGCTCCTGCTCCTGCGGCAGCTGCCCCAGCTGCAGAACCGGCTCCTGAAGCTAAATAGACCTGCAGCGCACAATGAAATTCAGCCTGGATTTCTTATGAAGTCCGGGCTGTTTTTTTGACTTGTGGGTAAAATAATTCTTGCCTTTTGTTCAAAGCGCAACTATAGTGCGTTGCGTTATCGGGATGTGGCTCAGTCTGGTAGAGTACAGCGTTCGGGACGCTGGGGTCGCTGGTTCAAATCCTGCCATCCCGACCAGTTAAAATAAGGC
>JAGAZG010000121.1 GCA_017940105.1 Mailhella sp.
AGTCCATGCAGGCCAGGCTTCTTTTGCAGATACACGATGAACTTATTGTTGAGGTTCCCAAACAGCACGCCGAAGATGCAGCTGAACGGCTTGCTTTACTGATGACAGGCACGGGTGCCTGGGGAATAGCTCTGGATGTTCCTCTTGTGGCAGATGCCGGCATCGGCGCTAACTGGGGCGAAGCTCATTAGTCTTCCTGGAGAATGAATGGCAGTTCTGGCAATACGTGATGGCCGCCTTACGCTTGGCAGCAAGCTGATTCTTGACGGCGCCGAATTATTTGTTGAACAGGGAGAACGCCTTTGCCTTGTCGGTCGAAATGGCATTGGCAAGTCCTCGCTGCTTTCAGTGCTTGCAGGTCGTCTTTTACTGGACTCTGGTGAACGTTATATTCAGCCTGGTATTCGTCTTGGCTATGTTCAGCAGTCAGTTCCGGAGCATTGGCAGGGCTCCGTGTTTGGAGTCACGGCCGATGCGCTCGGCTCGGAAGGCCGCTTGCTGGCTTCCGCCCACCTTGTTGCCGCAGGGAGAGAGTATCTTCTTGATGAAGCCCATGCCAGCGAATTAGACAAGGCCATGAAGCATGGAGAGGTCTGGGAAAGGCACGGGGACGTCCTTGCCGTCATTAACAGCCTTGGACTCGATCCCGAAGCAGATTTTTCATCCCTGTCAGGAGGAACCCGCCGCCGTGTTGCCCTGGCAAGGTCCCTGATAGCATCAGAAGTTCTTCTTTTGGACGAACCTACAAACCACCTTGACATCGGAACAATTTGCTGGCTTGAAGACTATCTTGCAAGGCAGTCGAGAACTCTGGTTTTCGTGAGCCATGACAGGGCCTTTACAAGGCGTCTTGCCAGTCGCATCGTTGAACTGGATCGCGCCAGGCTGTTCAGCTATGCCTGCCGCTACGATGTGTTTATGGAAAGGCGGGAAGAACGCCTGCATGCTGAAGACATGCAGAATGCCGTGTTTGATAAGAAACTGGCTCAGGAAGAGGCCTGGATACGGCAGGGCATCAAGGCCCGCCGCACAAGAAACATGGGCAGGGTCCGCGAACTTATTCACATGCGTGAAGAGCGCGCCATGCGCCGTGACAGGCAGGGCAATGCCGTACTAAACGTGCAGGAAGCAGAAAAATCCGGCAGGCTAGTCGCAGAAATGAAGCAAGTATCGTTTGCCTGGCCGGACGGATTCAAGGTTTTTGAAGATGCTTCCGTGATCATTCAGCGCGGCGATAAGATAGGGCTCATTGGTCGAAATGGCGTAGGAAAAACAACGTTCCTGAGGGTTTTGCTTGGTGAACTCGAACCTTCGTCCGGCATGGTGCGCCTGGGCACAAACCTGCAGATCGCCTATTTTGATCAGCTGCGATGTACGCTGAATGATGATCAAACCCTTATGGAAGCTGTGACAGACGGCAGCGACTATGTCACAATCAATGGTGAGAACCGACATGCAGCGGGCTATCTGAGGGATTTTCTTTTTCCTGTGGACAGGCTGCGCACACCAGTGGGACTTCTTTCTGGAGGCGAACGGAACCGCCTGCTCCTGGCCCGCCTGTTCACGCGGCCATCCAATATGCTTGTTCTGGATGAGCCAACAAACGATCTTGATGCAGAAACCCTTGACCTTCTTGAAGAGATGCTTGCCTCGTATGGCGGCACCGTGATTGTTGTAAGTCATGACCGTGATTTCCTGGACAATCTTGTTACTTCTACGATTGCCATGGAAGGCGATGGCAGGGTGCGTGAATACGTGGGAGGCTATGCGGACTGGGTTCGCCAGCGTCAGGCGGAAGAGTCTTCCAAAGCTCGGGTTTCAAGGCAGGAGCTCAGAAAGGCAAATGTTCCTCAGAAGCGAAGAATGACCTTCAAGGAAAAACAAGAGCTGGAATCATTGCTTAAGGAACAGGATAATCTACCTGGCATGTTTGAAAAGCTGGAAAACGAGCAGAAACAGCTTGAAGAATTGCTTACCGATGCCGATCTTTATACCCGTGATCCTGAAAAGTTTTACAGAGTGACGCTTCGCCTGCCAGAGATTGAAGAAGAGCAGCTCTCTCTTCTTGAGCGCAGCGAATTCATAGGGCAGCGCATCGCCGAATTGCAAGCTCTGGCATAGACAAAGAGAATCGTGTTATTTTTTCAAACTTCAAAAAAAGCCCTGCTTTCATCTGAAGGCAGGGCTTTTTTTTGCAAACTGTGCGGCTTACATGAAGAACATAAAGGTAAGCAGCAGGAACACCGGGCAGAGTATGCCCACAGACCAGGCCATGTAGCCGAAGAAGCTGGGCATCTTTACACCCTGTTCTTCGGAGATGGCTTTGACCATGAAGTTGGGAGCGTTGCCTATATAGGTGTTCGCGCCCATGAAGACTGCTCCGGCGGAGATGGCGGTCAGTGTGGCCGCGCCAGAGGTCATGAGGGTTGCTGCGTCACCGCCTGCGGTATTGAAGAACACAAGGTATGTCGGGGCGTTGTCAAGGAAGGACGAAAGCGCGCCTGTCATCCAGAAGAACATGGCGTTGATCGGATTGCCGGCGGCGTCCTGCGTCAGATTGACAAGGCTTGCCAGCGCACCTTCATGTCCTGCACGCAGAATGGCGATGGCTGGGATCATGCTTAGGAAAATGCCGATGAACAGCTTGGCGACTTCAAGAATCGGCCCCCAGGTAAAGTTGTTGCGGGTGCGTGCTCCCATGTCGGTCATCTTCCAGGAGAGGAAGGCGATGACTATATAGAGCATGTCGCGCACAACATTCTGCATTTCCATCTCTACGCCGTAGATGTGGAACTTGGGGCCTTCCCACTGGCCGGACATGAGCGTGTTGATAACGATGCAGAGAAGGAAGATGAAGTTGATGTTGCCTTCAAAGCCGAGCTTTTCGCTGCTGTTTGCTGCAGAAGGAGGAACAGGCCTGCCTTCTTTGGCAAAAAGCATGGTGTCGATGACAAAATACAAGGCGAGCAGAATGGCCGAAGCAATGACTGTCAGCATGAACACATGGGTTGTGGTCCAGAAGAAGCTGACGCCTTTGAGAAAGCCAAGGAACAGCGGCGGGTCTCCGAGCGGGCTGAGAGAACCGCCGATGTTGGCCACCAGAAAGATGAAGAACACGACCTGGTGCACGCGGTATTTGCGGTGGGCATTGGCGCGCAGAAGCGGACGGATGAGCAGCATGGCGGCGCCGGTAGTTCCCATCCAGCTGGCAATCACGGTGCCCAGGGCAAGAATGCCGGTGTTGACCACAGGGGTGCCGACAAGAGAGCCTTTCAGGCGGATGCCGCCGGCCACGGTAAACAGGGCGACCAGCAGAAGGATGAAGGGCAGGTATTCAAGAAGAATGCTGTCCAGCGCCAGAAAAAGCGCGTTGCCGAAGCCAAAAGCGAAAGCGCAGGGAACAAGGAATGCCAGACCCCAGAATCCGGCTACCTTGCCAAAATGATGCTCCCAGAAATGGGGGCATGCCAGCGGTCCTATGGCAATGGAAAGCAGCATGCAGACAAAGGGAATGACCCAGAAAATAGAGAGGTCTTTGGGCAGATGGAAGTGCTCTGCGGCAAGGCAGGCGCTAGGCACAAGCAGCAGCGCCGCGAGCAGGGGGAGAATAAATTTGAAACGGTGCATCCACAACTCCTATGGTAAAAAATGGGCAGATATTTTCTTACAGTAAAAAAAGCCGTTCAGCAAGCAGTTGAAACGAAAAATATGGAGAATGCGAATTGTGTAACGTGTTGGCAGAGACTAAATGTTCTTGAGATTTTCCTTTAACATTGCAAATCATTCAGCAACTGTAGTTGAACCTGTTCGTAAGGAAAAGGCAGGTGTTCGATCAGGCTTCTGGCGTGCCCTGCCTGAACAGTCAGCCTCTTTGAAGATTCAAATCCCATCAGATAGAACCAGCCTGCCGCCAGCAGACGAAAGTCGTTGACGCTTTTTAAATCGGCATAACTTGCCGCTTTTCTCTCAAGCACTGCCTTGATAACGGACTGCGAAAAGAGATTCGGATTGTCAGGAAAAGGCGTGATCACATCTGGCGAAGTTCCTGACTTGCCGGAAAGATGCTCGTCGATAATCTGCATGATGTCTATGCGGTCGGCGTCTCTTATAACGCTGCAGACTGTGTGTTCAGTTTCGGACAATTTTTCCGGCAGAGTACGCTTGTTGTGCAGGCGTATCGCAGTCAGAACACAATTTTCCAGTTCCGGTTCTTTTTTCATCACGTTCATGCGCTGCACAAGTTCCACGCTCAGTTCGCCGTGGTCGCAGGATTCATGATCTCGAAAGGTTTTCCAGATTCGATATTGCTCAAAGCGGGAAATATCATGGTAGAGTGCAGCCAGCAGGCATGCGCGGGTGACCAGTGGCAGAAAATGTTCTTCCTTGGCGATGAAGCGGGCGTTTTCAAGTACGCGAAAGGTATGTTCCAGCTTTAGCTGCAAGGGGGCGTGGTCATGAGGGCAGATTCCTGTCAGTTCAGCCACATAGAGGCGAAAAAATTCTTCATGGCTGTTTACATCTCCTGCAGATGCAGAAGTTTCTGGGGTGTCGGCGGAACAGAACTCATGCAGTGCAGTCGACGTGTCTGTTTTCATATGAATTCTCCCGGGGCTTTTGCGGCATTGTCCGGCATGGAATATACAGGTATGCAGTTTTTTTTGCAGATGATGCTTAGAATACTTGACGTATTGCTAGTTTAACGTTTTCAAAAGAAAAACAAAAGGACTTTTGCATGCTGAATCCCCCGAACGTTCTCACAATAGCCGGTTCCGATTCAGGAGGCGGCGCAGGCATACAGGCTGACTTAAAGACCATGACCATGATGGGCGTTTACGGCATGAGCGTGATAACCGCCCTTACTGCGCAGAATGGCTTGGGCGTGTATGGCATTCATGCTCCAGAACCGGAATTTGCAGCCTTGCAGTTGAAAACTGTTTTGGAAGGCTTTCCTGTTCATGCGGCTAAAACCGGTATGCTTTTCAGTGCGGGCATCATACGCGCCGTGTCGGATATACTGCAGGAGCATAGCTTTCCACTTGTGGTTGATCCCGTGTGCGTGAGTACCAGCGGGCACAGGCTCCTTGAAGAAGATGCCATCGCCGTTTTGAAAAAACGACTGATTCCCCATGCCGACCTGCTTACTCCAAACAGACCGGAAGCTGAACTTTTTGCCGGCATGAAGATTGAAAGCGACGATGATGCCATAGAAGCCGGGCGCCGCATTTTATCCATGGGGGCGAAGGCCGTGCTTGTCAAAGGTGGACACGTTCAGGGAAAACCAGTGCTTGTTACCGATTGGCTGCTGGAGAAAGACTGCGACCCTGTCCCTCTTCGGCAGCCGCATGTGGATACTGAAAATACCCACGGCACAGGATGTACCCTTTCTGCCGGAATAGCTGCGCAGCTTGGCATGGGCATGCCGGTCAAAATTGCCGTGACCAAGGCGCAGGAGTTTTTAAATCGTGCTTTGCGTCACAGCTATAACCCTGGTCGCGGATTCGGACCGGTCAATCACATGGCGGGCAGGGGATAGATTTAGCTCAGACGGTTGCGAAACAGCCATGCTGCCAGAGGCAGCGTGATTGCTGCCACTGCCAGCATGGGAATGAAATTGACTGAAATGTCACTGAGTGCAGCGCCTTCAAGATAGATGCGCCGTACACTGTCTATGGCGAAGCGCAGGGGGTTGACACATGTTGCCGTCTGAAACATTTCTGGCATGGAAGTGACCGGAGTCGCCATGCCGGACAGCAGCATAAGAGGCATCATGAGCACAAAACAGTAGACCATTGCCTGCTGCATGCTGCGCGCAATGGCCGATATGCACAGTCCTATGCCTGAACTGCTCAGCGTGAAGAGCAATAATGCGGAGTAAAGAGTGTGAAGCTCGCCCGCAAAAGGTATGCGGAACCAGAAAATGCAGACCAGCAGCACGAGTGATGACTGCACAAGCCCCACAAGAATGGGCGGTATCGCCTTTCCGATCAGAATCTCCCATGGAGAGAGAGGAGTTATCAGCATCTGATCGAAGGTTCCCTGCTCACGTTCTCGCGCAACAGACAGAGCGCCCAGAATGAGCACCTGAAGAAAACTCAGGCAGGCGATCATGGCGGGCATGATGTTCCATCGTGTTTCTAGTTGCGGGTTGAACCAAGCCCTTGTGACCACAGACACGGGGGAACGGAGCCCTCGGTTTTCATTCCATGCCGTGATGATCATTCCGATGTATCCCATGGCGATGGATGCAGTGGTTGAGTTGCGTCCGTCAAGTATGACCTGAACCGCAGCATTTCTGCCTGCATGCAGCCGTTCGGAAAAATCTGATTCAATCTGTATGGCCAGAAGGGCCTTGCCATCATAAATCCATGACTCTGCCTGAGAACTGTCGGACAGTGTGGCCAGGCGAGAAAACATGCCGGCAGCATCGATATGAGAAATAAGGTCACGTGAAAGTGCGCTGTGGCTTTGGTCGCAGACCACATAAGGCACATAATTGAGGTCGTATGTAGCCGCATAGCCGAAAATAAGCGACTGCACCAGAATAGGCAGCACAAGCACAAGCCGGCTGGAAGGATCTTTCAGTATGACGAGTAGTTCCTTTATGCAAAGGCTGCGGACGCGGCGGAGCAGAAGGATAATGTTCATGGTCAGTCCAGTGTTTTGCGGATGAAGCGGACAGCTGTTGCCAGTAAGAGGACGGCATAACCTGCCAGTGCCGCGTTATTTTTAATTATTATTGACATGTTGTCCCCCGCCAGAAAGAGCGTTTTAAGGATTTCCATGTAATAAGTGGCAGGCAGAATGCTGCCTGCGACGCGTGCTATGGCTGGTATGCTGCGCAGGTCAAACAAAAATCCGGAGAGCATGACTGTTGGCAGGAAGCTTATCATCAGCGCAGCCTGACAAGCCAGAAACTGGCTTCGGGTTACCGAAGATATGATCAGTCCCATGCCAAGGGCAACGACCAGATATAAGGCGGAACTGAGCATGATGAGCAGAAGAGAGCCGCGCATGGGCACTTCGAATATCCAGCGTGAGGCGGCCAGACAGAGCAAAAGCCCGCCCATGCCCATAAGGAAATAGGGAATGATTTTCGAAAGGAGTATTTCGGCACGTCCTGCGGGAGTGACAAATAGCGATTCCAGCGTGCCTCGTTCCCATTCCCGCGCCATGACAAGAGCTGTCAGAAAGGCCCCGACCAGGGTCATGACTATGACTATGAGTCCTGGCACAAGGTACCATGTGCTGGTCGAAGCTTCGTTGAACCATATCTTTGGCTGCAAATTTGCCGCCCATGACATTGTCATTCTGCCAAGGTTGCCTTTCCGGTCGAGTTCTTTCTGAACACTGACGCCGATGGCTGCAGTGCAGAACTGCTGGATAAGGTTGGCCGTGGTTGAGTCTGTGCCGTGCAGGATAAGCTGTATCTCGCCCCGTCCTTGCTGCATGAGCCTGTCAAAATCGTTTCCGGTGCGGAGAATGGCGCTAACATCATGATTGTGCATAAGCAGCTCCGCTTCATGCATGGAAGAAACCCATCGCGGAGAAAAATAGCGCGATCCGTTCAATCCAGAAAGAATGCTGCGGGCGGAGGGGCTTGCCTTTTCCATTACGACGGCAATGGGGATATCGTTCACGTCAAGCGAAAGGCCGAATCCAAAAATGAAGATGAGTACGCATGGCAGCACGAGGCCTATCATGATGCTGCTGGAGTCGCGGGCAATCTGACGGAATTCCTTGATTGTCAGCGCGTTCAGGCGACGAATGAAGCATAGTGCCGTGTTCATGCATCTCCTGCAGCCATCCGGGCAGCTCTGGCCTGTCTGACGATATGTATGAAGGCTTCTTCTATGGTTGAAGAGTTGCCGCCCAGCCTGCGGACTTCTGAAGGCGTGCCCAGCGCCAGCATGCGGCCGGAATCCTGGATAAGCATGCGGTCGCAGTATTCGGCTTCTTCCATAAAATGCGTGGTTATAACTATGGTTGTGCCCAGTTCGGCAAGGCTGGTAATCTGCCGCCAGAACATGCGTCTTGCAAGGGGGTCGATGCCGCTTGTTGGTTCGTCAAGAAAAAGGATTTCTGGTCTGTGTAGAAGGCCTGCTGCCATGGCGAGCCTCTGCTTATAGCCGCCGGGAAGAGAACCGCTGATGTCGTTTTCATGTCCTGTGAGCTCAAACTGATCGAGAACTTCTTGTATCCGCTGTCGCAGGATCAGGGGGGGCAAGCCGTATACCCCGCCGAAGAATCGAAGGTTTTCCATGACTGAGAGGTTTCCGTAGAGTGAAAATTTCTGCGAAACGTACCCTATGCGGGAACGAGCCTGCGCTGTGGCGCTGCGCAGATTTTCACCGGCCACATTCAGGTAACCGCTTGTGGCGGGCAGAAGGCCGCAGAGCATGCGGAAGGTAGTCGTCTTTCCTGCCCCGTTGGGGCCGAGCAGGCCAAAGACCTCACCACGGCGAACTTCAAACGATGTTTTGTCCACAGCGGTGAACGTGCCGAATCTGCGTACCAAGTCGCGCACTTCGATAACAATTTCAGATTGCTGCAAGCTCGTGACTGCATCAGAAGTTTTTTTTGCTGCCGCCGTTAGTGTGTTGAACGCGGCATTGTTGTCTGCTTTGCAGGATTCAGCATGTTTAATTTTATCCTGAACGGTAACGGTATTTTTTGCAACATTTTTAAGCAGATGCATGAAGCTGGATTCAAGCGTGGGGTTGGCTGGTACGCAACGCAAAGGCAGGGAAACGGTGCTCTGCAAGACTTCTTCTGTTTTTATCTCTGGTGAGGTAAGGACGAAGCGTACGTTTGCACCTTCGGGCACGGCATCCATGATTACGTCGCTGTTGTCGAGCAACATGGCTTGGAAGGTTCGGGCAGAAAGACTGTCGGGAACCGTTGCCCGTCGGCACAGACCGTCAGTGAGTTTCTTGAGCTCTTCCGGAGAACCGCATCTGAGCAGATGTCCTTCATGCAGAATCATGATCATACTGCAGCGTTCAGCTTCGTCCATATATGCTGTGCTGACAAGAACAGAAATATGCTCCTTCTGCACCATGCTGGTGATAATTTCCCACAATTCGCGTCGTGAGAGAGGATCGACGCCCGCAGACGGCTCGTCAAGCAGAAGCAGTTCTGGCGAACGCACAAGAGTGCAGGCCAGAGCAAGCTTTTGCTTCATTCCGCCTGAGAGTTTTCCGGCAGGCCTATCGGTGAAGCTTTTAAGGTCCGTCATCTCAAGCAGCCGTGCAAAGCGTTCTGTTCGAATTTCCGGAGGAACATCGTTAAGGTCGGCGTACAGTTTCATGTTTTCCTGCACGCTCAGGTCTTCATATAAACCGAAGTGCTGCGGCATATAGCCGACACGGGCCTGAATGGTTCTTTTTTCGCGAACCGGGTCCAGACCAAGCACAGTAAGGCGGCCTGCAGAAGGAGTAAGCAGACCGCATATCATGCGCAAAAAAGTTGTCTTGCCAGCGCCGTCCGGTCCGACAAGAGCAGACATCGTTCCTGAGGAAATGCGCAAGTCCAGCGAAGAAAGCGCAGTGACCTGAGTGTTTTTTGTTTTAAAGACACGGGTCAGTCCTTGTGCATGAACGGCATCGCACGATGAGCCTCGTACGGATTCGACGTTCACGGCTGGGTTCCGTCCTGTTTCGGTATGATGACAGTTACCGGCATGCCCAGGCGCAGGATGTTGCGCGGGTCTTTTGCAACGACGCGCACTTCATACAAGAGGGCGGTGCGCAGTTCTTCAGTCTGCACGCTTTTGGGCGTGAATTCTGCCGTGGATGAAATATAGCCTATGCTGCCTGGGATGGCTTCGGGAAATGAGTCTGTCTGTATGATTGCCGCCATGCCCGGCCTTATTTTGCCAAGTTGTGTTTCGGTAACATAAGCCCGTATCCATTTGGGCGACATGAGCGAGAGAAGAAAAACCGGCGAGGCAGGCGAAGCCATGTCGCCGGGCTCCAGCAGACGGGAGCTGACTATGGCATCTGCTGGCGCTGTCAATTCACCCTGGGCTATGCTGTGCTGTATCAAAGCAAGAGAAGCCCGGGCGGCTTTTAGCTGTGCAGCGGCCATGGCGATGTCTTCAGAACGGCTGCCTGCCTGAAGCAGGGCCAATGTCTGCTTAGCTTCTTCTTTTTGCCCTCTGGCCACACGGAGGGCTGTCTGCGCGGTTTCAAGATCCATCTGACTGACGGAGTTCTGCCTGCGCAGTTTGGTAAGGCGCTGCTCGTTTCTGACGGCCTGCTCAAGAGAAGCCTGGGCGGTTTCAAGGGCAGCCTCAGCTCTGGCGATTTCTTCTATTCTGCTACCGTTGCGCAGCTTGAGCAGCAGCTGCTCCTGCGCGGCAATTTCTGCGGCTGTCTTTTCCGCCTGAAGCTCCAGTGTCCTTACGTCAAGAGAGGCAAGGCTCTGTCCTTTTTTTACGGCGTCGCCTTCTTCGGCAAACATGTCTGTGATGCGTCCTGAAAGTTCAAACGCAAGAGATATCTGGCGGATATCGACATTGCCGTAAAGCCTGATTTCTGTGCTGTGTTCAGTTTGCTGCTGCGTTTTCATGTACTGCCAGCCCCAGACAGAGATGGCTGCGGCTAGGAACAGCAGGATAAGTTTTTTCATGGTCGGTCCTGCAGTTAGCGTTAATCCATTGGTATCTGCTGGTTATAATAAAGTCAAACAAAAAATTAAAACATATGTTTGAAATTGACATTTGAGATTTGATGTGTCATGGCGCTTTCATGAACAACATTTCTGAACACAGCCGTAGGTGCAGATCTTCAAAGCGTGCGGACAGGGGCTCCACCCGCTCCTTGATTATTGACGCAGCTGGTCGCGTTTTTGCTGAAAAGGGTTTTGCTAAAACCACAACGAGAGAAATCTGCCAAAAGGCAGGGGTCAACAGCGCTGCCGTAAACTATTACTTTGGCAGCAAAGAAGGATTGTACGACGAGGTTCTTGTCGAAGCGCACAGGCAGATTATCAGCCTCGACCAGATGAAAACCATCATGGAAGATTCCGCCATGTCTGATGAAGACAAGCTGCGTTTTGTATTTTCTCTGGTATTTCGTACTGCGGCGAACGCCTCTGGCTTATGGGGAATCAAAGTCCTTATGAGAGAGCTGGCATTTCCTTCTGCAGAATTCCCCCGCTCTCTAAAGGATGAAATATTGCCCAAAGCGAAACTTATGCGCGGACTTATGGGAAGGCTTGTCAATGCTCCTGCAGATTCGGTGAAGGCGGCTCATGCGGCATTTCTGGTAATGATGCCATGCGCATATCTTTTGCTGTTTTCAGAAAAGATCAGGAGCAGCATACTGCCTGAGCTGGCATACAGAGAGGAAATGGTCCGATCCATGCATGCCTATACCATGGCCGGATTGTCTGCTTTGCGGGGATGAAATAAATAGCAATAATATCAAGGTATTATAGATTTTGCAGCGATTCCAAAATGGCCCTGGCTTTTTTTTTACCTATGCCTGGCAACTGCATAAGGGCTTCCAGAGAAGCGGATTTCATGTCTGCGACGGTGTCAAAGTGCGTCCATAAGAGCCTGGCGGTCTGCGGACCTATGCCCGGCAGTTGCTGAAGCTCGCCGTCAAAAGCGTGTTTGGCACGCGCCTGACGGTGACGTCCTATGGAAAAATCGTGCGCGGCGTCGCGAACGACCTGCAAAAACAGCAGTTCGGGGCAGCCTTCGTGTAGGGGCAGGGGATTGCTGCGTCCAGGTATGAAAATGCGGTCTGCAACATTGCCTGCCCGCCGGTCTGCCGTGCCTCGTTCATTTCTGGCCTTTGCTATCCCTGCAAGAAGAAAAGGAATGCCCTGATTTTCTGCATCGCCGGCCCAGGCCTCGCGCAGTACTTTTTCTACGGCGGCAAGTTGGCCTTTGCCTCCGTCGATGAGCATGAGATCAGGCCAGGGATCTCCGTGTTCAAGTCGTTTTTTCGCCCATAAGGTCAGCGCTGCGTAATCGTCGCCGCCAGCGCCTTCAATGTTCCACACCCTGTAATCCTCTTTGCATGGCTGACCATCCATGTAAACGACGGAGCCGACCTTTGTCGATTCGCCTCCGGTGTGAGAAACATCAGCACATTCTATGCGCGATACAGGAGCAGGCCATCGAAAGGTCTCGGCCAGTTTTTCGGCCAGTGTTTTTTTCCGGCGTTTTTGCGCAGCTTCACGGGCATTGCTCCTTGCCATGTCCAGAAGGCGACGGTCTTCGTCGTTGCGCGGGGTAACAATGCGTACTGTTCCCCCACGCATTTCAGAAAGAAGGGCCTCAAGTGCAGACTGGCTTCCTTCGCTTTCCTGTATGAATGGTTCCTGCGCCTTTTTTATTGATTCCCAAAAGGCGTCTGTTTTTTCAGACCGGTCAGATTGATTCGTGGAAATCGTGCTGGCTGTTTTATCTGCGGTCTGCAGGTACAGCGTATCTTCTCCCATGAAGCACGGCGTTGCACCGCTGCCGGTCAGAAAAGGCGAATCCATGTGCGCCGAGGAGCCAGGGACGATAAGAGCACTTTCAGAATCGACGAAACGTGTGCTTTCTTCTCGTGATCCATCCCAGGGAATGTAGGGCAGAATGATGCGGGGAGGAATGGCTCGCTCTGCATGATAAAACTGGCTGATAAAGCTTAAGAGAAGTTCAGATGCGTCTTCCATGTTCAAGCCGGGCCAGAAGAAGGCGCTTCTGTCCTGCACCAGACCGTGGCGCACAAAAATGACGCCGAGAGCCAGGCCTTCCGGCAGGCACACTAGTCCAAGTGCGTCCATATCCCCGCCTTGCAGCACGATGCCCTGAGCTTCTACAGTTTTCTGCAGGGCTCGCAGCTGGTCACGGAGAATGGCCGCTTTTTCAAAATCCAGCGTTTCCGCAGCCTTTTCCATGGACGTGCGCAGCATATCCATAAGCTCGGTTGACTTGCCAGAGAGCAGCATGGAGACGCGTTTTGCCAATTCCGCATAGTTTTCACGTGAGATTTCGCCCGTGCATGGAGCGGAGCAGAGATTAATATGATGGTACAGACAGGGAGTGCCCCGGTTTTTCATGGTCCGGTCAGAGCATCGCCTTAACGGAAAAATGCGGTGTATGGTTTTCCATGTCTCACGCGCAGCCAAGCCCGACGTGTAGGGGCCAAAATAGCGGGCGCCGTCGCGCCTGCGCATACGGCGAACTATTTCCAGCCGCGGAAAATCCTCTTTTTCCGAAAGCCGGAACATGATGTACTGCTTGTCATCTCTCAGACTGATATTGTAATGCGGCCGATGTTTTTTAATCAGGCTGGCTTCAAGAAGCAGAGCTTCTTTTTCTGTCATCGTAGTAAGAAATTCGATGGAAACGGCATGGCTGAGCATGGCTTTTGTCTTGGCGGTCAGCTGACTATCCGGCCTGAAGTAAGAAAGCACCCTCCGGCGCAGGTCGCGGGCTTTGCCAACATAGACGATGCGGCCGCCGGCGTCTTTGTATAGGTATACGCCCGGGGTGGAGGGAATGGAAGAAGGCTGCGGTCGTTCCATGATTATGCCCTGCAGCATGCGACGGCAGCGCTTTTCTGTTCGAGGTGCTGTGGAGTATAAAGTCCAAAGTTTATCAGGATCGCGGAGCCTTCATGGGCGAAGAGTTCAACGTTGCCGCACATGTCATGATCCTTTTGGGGTTGCCTGCAAAAAGTCCGGCAGACTGTCGCCTGCCGGACTTCGCATCATTCTGCTGCTGGTTCTTCCGGAATGAGTTCCGGACGTTCCGGGTGATACTCCTTCGGGTCGTCAAAGACGTGTATCCCATGAGGATAATTGGAGTGCTGCGGCCTGGGCAGCATGTTGCACACGTAATCGACATGTTCGCGCAGATCTTCTGCAGCCCTCGTCCAGAGCGGGTCGAGCACGACCTTGATGCCTTCTTCGCGGGCAAGCATGACGGCAGGAACGTAGTCGGCGTCGTTGGCGACAAGCACAAGCCGTTCAGCCTGATGTTTTAAGGCGATGGAGGCAATGTCAAGGCCAAGGCGCATATCAACGCCTTTCTGGCGGATGTCGGGGTAAATGTCGCCTGGTTCTATATCGTTTACGCTTATTTCGCCGGCCATGAGTTCGCCAAGCCTGTTGGAATCAAGCTGCCACTGTCCGGCCTGCCAGGCCGAGCGGCCAAGCCTGAGCGTTATTTCAGGGGTGACACGCAGCGTCTGCAGAAATTGTTGCTTGCGCGTGATCAGGGGCGTCTGTGAAAAGTCAACCGGTCC
>JAGAZG010000122.1 GCA_017940105.1 Mailhella sp.
AATCAAAGCCTTCGGCAGCCTCGTCGGTCGCCATCATGGCTCCCAGTGGCAATCCGTTGGCCATGGACTTTGCGCTGGTGAAAATATCCGGCTTAATGCCGAAATGCTGAAAACTCCACCACTTGCCGCTTCTTCCCATGCCAGCCTGGACTTCATCGCAAATGAGCAGGACACCCTTGTCCTTGCAAAGCTCCGCAATGCCGTCGGCGTACATCTGCTCAAGGGGAAAAATTCCGCCCTCGCCCTGCACCGCCTCCACAAGAACCGCGGCCGTTTCAGGCGTCAAAGATTTTTCAAGAGCGTCAAGATCTCCCCATGGAACTCTTCTGAATCCAGGAGTTTCAGGTTCAAAGCCTTCCGTGTGCTTGCCCGTGGCAGCCAGCGTAGCCAGCGTTCGACCGTGAAAGCAGTTTTCAAGAGTGACCACTTCCCAGGCGTTTTTGCCGCGCACGACGCGCTGCAGGCGGCGGGCCAACTTAATGGCGGCTTCATTGCTCTCAGCCCCTGAATTGCAGAAAAAAGCCTTGCCTGCATGGCTGGTGCTCAGCAGCTTTTCTGCATAATCAAGCTGTTCTTCCTGATAAAACAGGTTGCTCACATGCACGAGCTTGCCAGCCTGCCTGGCCATGACCTCCGTAAGTTCATCAGGGCAATGGCCCAGGCCGGCAACAGCAATGCCGGCCAGGAGGTCGACGTATTCCTTGCCGTCCACGTCCCAAAGGCGGGAACCCTTGCCGCGGACTATGCCAAGGGGATATCTGGAATAGGTACGGCACATCAGCCGGCGTTCACGTTCTTTCCAACGATCCAGAGCCTCACTCATCGTGCTCCTCGCTCTGCAAAAGGTTCGGGCATTCGCTACCAGTTCAGCGTGCCTTTAAAGGCGGAAACCATGCTGTCAACCGGGCAGGAGAACAATTCTTGGCCGTCCCTGGCAAAATAAAGTTCCTGATCGTCGCAAACGGTTCCAAGGCAAATCGCATCTGCTCCGGCAAGAGCTTCAAACGCCGCCGTCTTTTCCTGCGGCACCGTCACCAGAAGGCGACTTGCAGACTCGCTGTACAGAGCTTCTGTATCGTTCAGTCCATCAGGAGAACCTATGCCGGCAATATCCAGCCTGGCTCCAAGGCGACCGCCTATGGCCATTTCTGCGGCAGCCACGGCCAGCCCTCCGTCAGAAAGGTCATGGCAGGCCGAAACCAGCCCCTGCGTTATGGCCTTATGCACATAACGGTAGCGGGCAAGCGCTTCTGAGGCATTGACGTGAGGCACGCGCGCCCCCTTTAAGCCCAGTTCGGAGGCAGCCTCGCTGCCCGCCATTTCACGGTACGTTCTGCCCAGCAGGTAGATCCGATCGCCAGCGCGCTTAAAATCGCTCGTCATGGCCTTATTGACATCGTCTATCACCCCAATCACGCTGAACAGCACCGTCGGAGGTATGGAAATTTTCACATCGCCCCAGGAATAATCGTTCTTCATGGAATCCTTGCCGGATATACAGGGGCAGCCATAGGCTTCGCAAAACTCTTCCAAAGCCTGGCAGGCACGCACAAGCTTGCCCATTTTCACCCTGCCGTCAGGCGTTTTGGGAGATTCCACAGGATCGCACCAGCAGAAGTTGTCAACACCGGCCATGTAATCGGGATCGCCTCCGGCGGCAACGGCATTGCGCACGCCCTCGTCTATTGCGTTTGCGATCATCCAGTATGCATCATAATCGCTGTACCTTGGGCATATGCCGTGGCTCAGAACCACGCCGCGTTCGCTTTCGAGGCGAGGGCGAAAAACAGCGGCGTCTGCCGGCCCGTCCTGTTTCAACCCTACAAGGGGCTTGACCACGCTGCCGCCGCGCACTTCGTGATCATACTGGCGGATCATGTACTCCTTTGAGCAAATGTTCAGGCGCGAAAGCATGCGCGGCAGAAACGCCTGCATGTCTTCTTGCGGCACGCAAAGCCTGACTTCTTCTTCAGCCGGCTCCCCTTCCCATACGGCGTTCAGCCTGAGCTGGGGCAGTCCATGGTGCATGAACTCCATGTCAAGGGCGCAGACAGGCTTGTTCCCGTATGTTACGACAAGTCTGCCCGTATCAGTAAATTCGCCAAGTTTCGTGGCTTCAACATCCATGCGTCTGGCAAGGGCAAGAAATTCTTCGAGATGTTCCGGGGGAACAGCCAGGGTCATGCGTTCCTGAGCCTCAGAAATAAAAATCTCCCACGGACGCAGGCCATCGTATTTTACAGGGGCAAGAGCCAGATCAAGACGGCAGCCGCCCGTATCTTCGGCCATTTCACCCACCGAGCTGGAAAGCCCGCCAGCGCCGTTGTCGGTAATGGCGTGGTACAACCCAAGATTACGCGCCCGCATAAGAAAATCGTACATCTTGCGCTGCGTGATCGGGTCGCCTATCTGCACGGCCGTTGCTGGAGAGCCCTCGTGGAGTTCTTCCGATGAAAAAGTCGCACCGTGTATGCCGTCCTTGCCGATGCGCCCGCCAGCCATGACAAGGGCGTCTCCCGGCAGGGCCTTTTTGTAGTAGCCGGGCCGTCCGTGCAGTTCGCGGGGAAGTATGCCCACCGTTCCGCAATAGACCAGAGGCTTGCCAAGATAGCGTTCGTCAAAGACCACAGACCCGTTCACCGTGGGGATGCCGGACTTGTTCCCCCCATCTTCCACTCCTCGGCGCACACCTTCCATCACCCTGCGGGGATGTTGCAGGCGCGGCGGCAGTTCTCCTTTGTAATAGGGCGACGCAAAGCAAAACACATCGGTATTGCACACAAGCTCTGCACCCATGCCGGTTCCCATAGGGTCGCGGTTTACGCCAACGATGCCTGTCAGCGCTCCGCCGTAAGGGTCAAGAGCCGAAGGGCTGTTATGCGTTTCGACCTTGATGCAGACATCATAGTCATCGTTGAAGGCGATGACTCCGGCATTATCAGAAAACACCGAGCGGCAATAGTCTTTGTCACCCCGCTTTTCGCGCAGGCGCTTCGTCGGCTTCTGGATATACGTTTTGTACAGGTTGTCTATCTCTTCCACCGTACCGGCAGCCTTATTCTCGTACGTCACGCGGGAAGCGAATATCTTGTGCTTGCAGTGCTCGGACCAAGTCTGGGCAAGAACTTCCACCTCGGCGTCTGTAGGGTCTGCCCCAAGTCCATACTCTTTGCGCCACTCACGCACGTCAGGCCGGGCAAACCATTCCTTGATGGTTTTCATTTCTTCAAGGGTGAGTGCAAGGGTATGACTGCGGCTGTATTCGACAAGGGCAGCATCATCCATCTGCGAAACAGGAACAACCGCGACTTCGTCCGAGGCAGAACCGCTTACTGCGGCAGCCTGAGGCTCAAAACCCGGATATTCACGCCATTCGGCAGCGCTTTTCAGGCGGAAACGCTGG
>JAGAZG010000123.1 GCA_017940105.1 Mailhella sp.
ATCCAGGAAATTCTTGACAAAGATTTTAATGAAGTGACCTCTGCTTACAAAAACGCGGTTGAAGAGAGCTTTATGCCGGCCCTTAACATGCTTGCAGAAGAAGAAGCTTCGCTCAGCGTCTATGTCAAGGTATTGGAAAAGATGCGCCGGGACACTAATGCCAAGGCAGAAGAAATGCTTGAGCATGCCGCTTCGCTGGAACGCAGCATACAGCGCCTTTCATGCGCCGGCTGATTCTGCCCGGAGCCATCGTATGGCTCAGCGCACGCCCGACTTGGTAAGCTCTATAAACTGCTTGGCTGCCCGCGGGCTGCGACCGCCGTTGCGTATGGCATGGGCTTCGGCCTGAATGTCAAGCTGATCATGCGGCACGTCCAGCCCGTACTGATCCGCAAGGGCATGGACAATGTCAAGATACAGTTTTTTGTCCGGCTTTAAAAAGGTGACCGTAAGGCCAAAGCGCGCAGAAAGCGACATGAGTTCCTGCCTTGTGTCGGCTTCATGCAGATCGCTGCCTGCGCGGTCATCCCAGCTTTCCTTGATAAGATGCCTGCGGTTGCTTGTGGCGTACACAGCCAGGTTGCCGCTTTGACCATTTACGCTTCCTTCAAGTATTGCTTTAAGAGATGAGAAATCCGCGTCATTGCTGCTGAAACTGAGATCGTCAATAAAAACAATGAATTTTAATGGGTTGGCGTAAATAGTCTCCATAATGTCAGGCAACTGGTAAAGCTGATTTTTCTTTACTTCGATAAGCCTCAGGCCGCGATGGCGATATGCATTTGCAATGGCTTTTACCGTGCTGCTCTTGCCGGTGCCGGCGTCGCCGTAGAGAAGCACGTTGTTTGCAGGCCTGTTCTGGAGCAGCGCTTCTGTGTTGGCAATAACTTTTGCCCTCTCACTTTCGTAACCGGGCAGTTCTGTCAGCGTTTGCCTGTCAGGATGCTTTACAGGTATGAGAACGCCGTCTTTTACCGTGAACATATGGTAGTGGGCAAAAATGCCGTAGCCTTTTTGCGGCAGGGTATGAATGCGTTCAGCATATGCCGCGGCAAAATCTTCGCGGTGACAATCCCAGGCGGGAAGATAGCCCGCGTAGTCGAACGTGCTCCTGACCGTGCTGCCGTCAAGAAGGCTCAGCTTTTGCAAAAAGGCAAGCTCATGCGCCAGGCATTCCTGCAGGCAGCCGTCTGGGCGCGGCGAGGCGCAGCAGGCGTGGAGATAAAAATTTTCGTCTTCCAGGATCAGCGTTTTTAGATATGTTGAAAAATCCGTTGCATGGGCAAAAAGCCCGGCGGCAAAATCAGCGTAGGCATTAACCTGGCCGTCGGCGTTCAGGGCGCAGCAGCGCAGCAGTTCCATAAGCTTCTGCATGACAGGATCGTTCAGAATACCGCGGAAAATGACCAGTCCCTGCATTCCTTTATAATAATCCAACAACGTGTTCACTGCGCACCGTCCTGATTTTTTTTGCAGCATACGGTATGTCGCCCAGGCGTGCAAGATGAGTACGAACACCTTTATGCCGCAAACGCTTGTTGCAGGGAACAGCCGCTTATGCGATAAAAGAGCAGAATGTACCTAAACTGCGGCAGCATGCCGCAGCATCATGCAAACCTTAAGGAAAGCCTATGCGTATCGTTATTCTGGATGACAAAACCTTGCAGATGGGCAATGAAAGCCCCTGGATCGCTCTTGGTGCCCTTGGCGAATGGATTGCTTATGACAGCACTCCAGCAGAACTGGTTCTGGAACGCTCCGTGGATGCCGATGTCCTTGTGGTCAACAAGGTAGTGCTTGACGCCGGCATCATTGGAGCCCTGCCGCGGCTGAAATGCATAGCCGTCACGGCTGCCGGCACCAATGTCGTGGATGGAGAGGCCGCCAAAAAAAGGGGCATACCGGTCTGCAACACGCCGGCCTATGGCACGGATGCCGTAGCGCAGCATGTCTTTGCACTGCTGCTTGAATTTTGCAGGCGCTCATCGCTGCATGACGCGAGCATACGCCGCGGAGACTGGGCGAGGCGCGGTGATTTTTGCTACTGGCTGACCCCGCAGATTGAGCTGACGGGCAAAACCATGGGCGTTTACGGATACGGCAATCTGGGTAAGAGAGTTGCTGAAATAGCGCATGCCTTTCGCATGAATGTCATTGCCTGCACACATAGCCCGAAGCCTGCGCCTGATTTTGCGCCATTTGAATTTGTGAGCGGTGAGGAGCTATTTAAAAGGGCGGACGTCATTTCGCTGCACTGTCCGCTGACGGAAGAGACAAAAGGGCTGGTATGCGGCAGGACGCTGGCATTGATGAAGCCGGGCGGCATCATCGTCAATACCAGCAGGGGAGGAGTCGTCGACAGCCGCGATGCGGCAGAAGCCCTGCGAAGCGGCCATCTCGCTGGATTTTGCGCAGATGTGCTGGCAAAGGAGCCTCCGGCTCAGGACGACCCGCTGCTTTCTGCTCCCAACACGCTTTTCACGCCTCATCTTGCCTGGGCCACCAACGGGGCCCGGCAGAATATTATCGACATTACCATAGAGAATATACGGCGCTTCATAAGTGGCACGCCGCAAAACGTTGTGAATCCCTGAGCCCTCTTATTGCTGGGGAGCCCGTGAAAACGGCGCTCCCCCAGTAAAACAGCTATTCTTCGCCGTCGTCTATATCAAGAAATATGCCCGTGACAAAGTCAAATGCCGTGCGTTCCATAGCTGTTGAGGGTTCGTAGGCAAAAAGGTCGGCAAGAAAGCTTTCAGAAAGCTCTGCCTGCGTTTTTTTTGCATCCCTGATGATTTCGTCAAGGCGTTCCGTGTAGGCGTTGACCAGGCGGAAAAACTCCTGGGCAATGGGGTTGCCTTCGGCAAGGCTGTCGTCGTCGCCGGCGTTTTCCACTGCGGCATCGTAGGCGTCGAGGGCTGCCTTAATGTCAAGTTCAGAAAGCTGGGCAAATTCGGGCAGCGTTTTAATGCTTTTCATGTCGTTGTCCTGCTGATGATCCGCTGGACTGCGCCCCTATTCCTTGGGCTGGGTGAGCAGTTTGACGGGGTTGAGCATTTCCACCATGCGCTTGTGCGGTATTTTGGCCTGCCGCAGAGCCAGGTGAAGATCGGTAACGGAGTATATGTCCCTGAGAATGACGGGTGAAGCGGCCTTCTCTCCTGCCGGAAAAACGGCAAGCAGCGGGATGCTGGCGCTTTGCAGGGCCTTGAGAAGATCCTGCTGCGCTTCGTTTTTAAAGGTCATGTCCACTTTTACCGCAGTAAGGGAATACTGGTCGAGTATGGGCAGCAGATTGGGCGCTGCCAGCGTCGTGCGCTCAAGCACTTTGCATGTGGGGCACCAGTCGGCGGTAAATTCGACGATCATGGGCTTCTGGCCAAGATTTTTTCTGAAGCTGTCTTCGGTAAAGGCAATCCACGAAACGGCTTCTTTCTGTGCTGGAAGAAAGGCCCAGAATGCGCATAAAAATATGGCCCCCACAGAAAATGCCCCAAGAAACATGCGGCGCGTGATGGAGCCGCGCAGGCTGCCCCACCGCCCCCATACCCATGCAGACGTTGCTGCCACGAGCAGGGTGATGAGCGTTTTGACATGCAGCGCCGGCGGCAGAAGCGAAAACAGGTAAATAGCCGTGCCCATCAGCATGAGGCCGAGTATGCGTTCAAGAACGCTGAACCACTGGCCTGGCTTGGGCATCAGTCTGATTAGCCGGGGAAAGCATGCCAGGACAACGTACGGCAGGGCCATGCCCACGCCTGTTGCGGCAAAAATGGTCATGAGCACCGGCAGAGGCTTTGTGATGCCCCAGGCAAGCACGCCGCCCAGCAGCGGGCCGCTGCATGGAGTGGCAAGCAGGGTGGTGAACATGCCCGTGCTGAACGCCTGCATTTTTGGCGACCTGCTGTGCTGCGCCTGCAGATCAAGCACGGGCAGGTGGAACAGGTCGAACATGGAAAGCCCCATGCAAAACACGATGAGCAGCATAAAAAAGATGACTTCGCTGCTTTGGAACAGCTGGCCCCAGAGTATTCCCGTCAATCCTGTGATCACGGCCAGCAATGCAAACCAGACGATGATGCCCGCGGCAAAAAATATGTTGTGCATGCGTATGCTGCGCTTGCGTTCTTCGTAGGTCCCGCTTTCGAGCAGGACAGAAAACTTCATGGTCAGCACGGGCAGGACGCAGGGCATGAAGTTAAGCAGCAGCCCTGCAAGTATGCCAATGCCAATGGCCCTCAGCAGGCTGTTGATCTGAAAGCTGCCTTCAAGCGACTGGGGCTGGAAGGCGTATCCGGTATGCTCCATGGTCTGCCGCCTGGCCGAGGGCACGTCAACGGAGGCCCCGGCCTCATCCTGCTTTTTAAAGACAGACGTGTTTGCCTCGGGCAAAAGTTCAAGAAGGCGGGCTTCATCCGCGCTGCTGACGTCAGCCCGTGCACCGGACGCATCGTCTGCAGCATTGCCGGCAATGCTGCCGGTCAAGGCAGAAAACCATGGCCGCTCAGCAGCGTTGTTCAGGTCAGGAGGAACGGTCGGCAGCAAAAGCTGGGTATGGACAGGCAGGCAATGCCTGTCTGAGCAGGCAAGCAGCGAAATGTCCAGGGTGACAGCTTTGTCTTCGTATTCTTTAAAAATAATGAAAACAGGCACTTCGCCAGATAAAATATAGCTTTTAGCCCCTGTTTCGTCAGTTTTTTCTGTGCCTGGGGCATAGCGCACCTGCACTTTTGCCTGCGGCATGGGGGCGCCGTCGGCGTATGCCTGAATGGTAAGCGGCGTGCCGTCAGCACCGGGCGTATGCGAATAGGTGTGGTACCCATCTTCAGGCAGCAGCCACAGCACCGTCATGAAAACGTTTTTGTCTATGCCATGCGCAAGGGCTTTGCCATCGACGGCAGAAAGCTTGGCCCATTCAGTGCGGAAAGAATACGGAGAGACCGGGGAGGCATTGACCCCGCCGGTCCATGCCAGAAGGAGGCAGAGCAGCAAAAAAAAGGTGGCAAAGCGTGAATGCGGCGTTTTCATGCCGTCCGTGTACTCTTTTTTTTAATTAATGGCAAAATTTTTATTGACGCTGAACCTGTTGAAGCGTACATAAAAAGCGCTTCACGCTTGGGTCACTAGCTCAATTGGTAGAGCAGTTGACTCTTAATCAATTGGTTCGGAGTTCGAGTCTCCGGTGACCCACCAAACGAAAAAGCATCACCCCTCCTTACCGGCGGGGTTTTTTTTTATCAAAGCGGCCGCAAGCATGGCGGCGCAATGCAGGAACGGAGCGAAATGAAGAAAAACGAAGAAAACTTTGTGAACATGGTGAGGGAGTTTCTTCCCTGGTCGCAGACGCATACCGGAGAAGTGCTGGCAAAAGTCTATTCGGTTGATGCGAGCCCTTTTGAACCAAGAGCGTTCGCCGTCGTTGACGTGAAATCACTGCAGGAGCTGACAGCACTTTTTAACTGCGCAGAAAAATTTGGCGTTTCTCTTACGCTCAGGGGAGCGGGCACAGCTCTCAGCGGTCAGGCAACGGCTGAAGATGTGGCGGTAAGGTTCACAGGCGATGCCTGGCGGCAGATGAGCGTGCTTGAAGGGGGCATGTATGTCTGTGCGGCAAACGGCGTAAAAGGCGGAGAAATCAATGCGGCGCTCGCGCCGTTCGGGAGGTTCATCACTTCTGACCCGTCGTCCATAGCCACGGCGACCATAGGCGGAATGACCGCCAACAATGCGGCGGGGCTCAGCTGCACGGTGGCAACAAATATTTACCATGCCGTCAAAGACATCTGCTTCCTTCTTGCCGACGGAACATACGTCGATACTTCCAGCAGGAACAGCGTGGAGCGTTTTCGCCTTTCGCATGCGGGCATGCTCGGCAGCATATCTTTGCTCAGGGATAAAATTCTCGCTTCGCCTGAACTTTCAGAAACCATCCGGCGCAAGTTTCAGATACGCAATACCTGCGGCTACGGGCTGAACGCCCTTGTCGATTACAGCGATCCCATAGATATCATCAGGCATCTGCTTGTCGGTTCAGAGGGTACGCTTGCCTTCATTCACCGCGTCACGCTGAAAACGTCGCCCGTCAAGCCGTTTCGCGGCACGACCATGGTCAGTTTTTATTCCCTTGAAGACGCCATGGACGCCATGATCAAGCTCCGCAGGGTGTGCGAACTGTATGCCGGTGAATTTCTAGATGACATTTCTCTGCGCAGCCTCGCCTGCCTGCCCGGATTTCCCCAAGAATTCCGCCCTCAGGGCGAGTCGTCAGACGACTGCGCGCTGCTCATCGAAGCGCGTGCCGAAAGCGCAGACGAACTTGCCGGGCAATTGCGCGGGCTTCAGGACATACTGAACGGATACCGCCTGAAGACCCAGCTGCCGTTTACGACGGACGCGCATGAATGTGAAAAGCTGTGGGACATCCGAAGGGCGCTTTTTCCCGCTCTTGCCGGCACAAGGCTGCCGTCCGAATATGCCTACGTCGAAGATTGCTGCGTGCCTGTCGAGCATTTGCCCGAAGCCTGCCATGCGTTTGTAGACATCATGCGCAGCCTTGGCTTTACGCGGTCAGGAGTTAACGGACATGCCCTGCACGGCAATCTCCACTGCACAATACCCCTGCAGATCAGCGATCCGTCAGAGGTTGAAAAGCTCGGCGAATTCATTGAACGCACAGCCAGCGTCATTCTGCGTCTTGGCGGTTCGCTCAAGGCAGAGCACGGCACTGGCCGGGCTGCGGCTTCGCTCGTGCGCAGGGAATGGGGTGCGGAACTCTACGAAGTCATGCGCGAAATCAAAAGGATATTTGACCCGCATGGCATACTGAACCGTGGCTGCCTGCTGACCGACGACCCCAGATCGCACTTGAACCACCTGAAGTTCGTTGATTCTGTAGGGCAGGATGCAGACCTGTGCGTCGACTGCGGCTTTTGCGAGGCTGTATGCCCTTCTGCCAGGCAGGGGTTCAGCCCAAGGCAGCGCATCTATGCCTTGCGGGCCATAGCCAGCATGCAGGCCCGCGGCGAGCATGACAGGGCTGCGGAATGGCAGAAGATTTTTGCAGAGCAGGGCGTTGCGCTCTGCGCGACAGACGGGCTTTGCTCAACGCGCTGCCCCCTGGGGATCAATGTGGCAGCCTGCATGCGCGGGCTGCGCGGCGCAAACCTTTCATATGTTGCACGCCATGCGGGAGTTGTGGCCAGCCGCCATGTAAAAGGACTGACCAGGACTGCCTCGGCCGCCCTGCATGTCTGGAAGGGCAGCCAAAGCATTTTAGGGGAGCCCTTTGCCAGAATAAGCGCGAAGGCCGTTCACGCCGTAACAGGCATGACCATTCCGCCGCTTTCCAGCTGCGGGCTTTCCGGCAGCAGCAGCCTGCCTGCGCCGTCAATACGCTGCCCGGAAAAAATAGTGTATTTTCCTTCATGCGCGGTCAGGAGCATGGGGTATTCGAAAGAAGCTGCCAGGGACCGGGAGCTCATGCGGGCGGCTGTCAGCCTGATGGAAAAAGCCGGTTTTCAGGCGGTATTTCCTCCTCAGGCAGAAACGCTTTGCTGCGGAAAGGCCTTTGAAACAAAAGGCATGGAAGATGCCGCCAAAGCCAGCGCCGAAGCGCTTGACAAGGCGCTTCTGGAAGCGTCAGAGGGCGGGCGCTGGCCCGTCATGTGCGACACGAGCCCATGCCTCGCCCGGATGAAAAAGACTCTCAGCCCCAGCCTTTCCCTGTATGAACCCGTGGAATTTGCCCTCAGGTTTCTGGCAGGCAGGCTCAGGTTCAGGAAAGCCTACGCTAAGATAGCCGTTCATGCCACATGCTCGACAAGAGAAATGGGGCTCGCTGACGATTTGCTGCGCGTTGCCCGCATGTGCGCCGATGAAGTAGTCATGCCCGAGGGTATATTCTGCTGCGGGTTCGCCGGCGACAAGGGCTTTACCCGCCCGCAGCTCAATGCTTCGGCTCTTGAAAGCCTGGCGCGGCAGATAGCCGGATGCGAGTGCGGTTTCAGCACGTCGCGCACCTGCGAGATAGGTCTTACGCTCCATGGAGGCAAGCCGTACAGAAATATCTTGTTTCTGCTGGATGAATGCTCGTAGGGCGGCGATCCTTTTGAGCAGGATGCGGGGCTTTACAACTTATGGCATTCCCTTTAAAGAAAAAAGTCTCCGGCTTCAGCGCGTGAAGGCTGTTTTATCGTTCCCGTTTCTGAAATGCCGATGACGCTTTCTTCTAACACAAAAAGTTCTTTTTTACGTGAGGTTGATATGGCAAAGAGCAATAAAGTTATTCTTGCCTATTCCGGCGGCCTTGACACATCGGTCATTCTGAAGTGGCTGATTGTTGAGCGGGGCTATGAAGTTGTCACCGTGACTGCTGATCTGGGGCAGGAGGACGATCTTGACGGCGTTGAGCCCAAGGCGCTTAAAACCGGTGCGGTCAGGGCGTATATCGAAGATCTGCGCGACGATTTTGCCCGCGATTACATTTATCCCATGCTTCGTTCCGGCGCCACGTACGAAGGCCGCTACCTTATGGGAACGTCCATTGCCAGGCCGCTCATTTCAAAAAGGCTGGTCGAGATAGCTCGCAAAGAGGGGGCTTTTGCCATAGCTCACGGAGCCACAGGCAAGGG
>JAGAZG010000124.1 GCA_017940105.1 Mailhella sp.
CCACCTTATACGCCGCACTCTTTGCCTCGATGACCTGCGATTTCTGGTTTTTGACGAAGCTGACCGCATGCTTTCCATCGGTTTTTATCCTGATATGAAGGAAATACAGCGGTACCTTCCGCACAGGCACGTGCTTTCAGCGCTGTTTTCGGCAACGTACCCTCAGCATGTTCTCAATCTGGCAGGTGAATTTCTTGAACAGCCGGTCATGGTCAGTCTTTCGCAGGGGCAGGTGCATGTCGCTTCTACAGAGCACTTGTTTGTAGAATGCGGACGCATGGATAAGGACAGGACACTTGTGCGTCTTTTAGAAACGGAAAATCCTGTTTCAGCCATTATTTTTTGCAATACCAAGTCTGCGGTGCACTACGTGACAGCCGTTCTGCAGGGTTTTGGATACAATGCTGACGAATTGTCGGCAGATTTGTCGCAGAACAAGCGCGAAGACGTCCTGCGCCGCCTGCGCGAAGGCAAAGTGCGCCTGCTGGTTTCTACGGATGTTGCTGCCCGGGGCATTGACATACCTGAATTGTCCCACGTGTTTTTATATGAGCCGCCTGAAGATCGTGAGTCGTACATTCATCGCTCGGGCCGCACGGGCCGTGCCGGTGCGGCCGGGACGGTTATTTCCCTTGTCGATATCATGCAGAAAATGGAGCTGAAGCGCATAGCTCAGTTTTACCATATTGATCTGATCCCCATGAAAAATCCTACAGATGCAGATGCCGCAGAAGCCGCATGGCAGCGTGAAGCTGCTCTGCTTGGGGCTCGGCTGCGTGCCTGCACTGGATTGCAGCTTGAAAGGGCAAAACGTTATTTGCCGGCTGTCAGGTCAATGGCAGCTGGCGACGACGAGGAACAGCTGTTGCTTCTGGCTCTTCTGCTGGACGCTGATTACCAGAGGAGCCTTGGTCTGGAGCAGACTCTTCCGCAGCCGCGGGCACTGCGCGATTTTAACCGGAGAGACGCACACGGCGCTGCAGGCGCTTCATCTGCAAAAAAGCGGTCACGCAGGCGTGGCGGGAAAAACCGGCATGAAGCTCCGCTGGTTCAGGACTCCTCAAATGACACGCCAGAATCCAATGCCTCTGGTAACTCCGGAAACCAGCCGTTGCAGACTGATGTTCCGACCGGCGATGGTCATGCTGGTGATGCGGGATCAAAACCGCGTCGCCGCCGTGGCAGGAGCCATGCTTTGACGTTCAATGCAGGTGAAAGCAGGGCAGATAATGATCAGGGCGGAGAAGGTGCTCATGCCGACTGGCGCGACTGAAAATGAACCATTGCTCACGCTGATAGATCCCTTAGCAAGGGATATGGATGCGTCCTTGTTGCAGGAATCGCTGAGAAACTGGCTTGAATCTGAAGACCTGTCGGCGTTTTACGAACTTTTTGGCATAGGCGCTCTTGCGCTGAAAAAACGCAGGCAGCTGAAAACAGCGTATAGGGCCCTTTGCCTGGAGCTTTGGCGTCTTGCCATGGCTCGACCGCATTTAAGCAGCGGTGTCATGGCTGCAGAAGCATGGCTTGCCAGGCAGGGGGCAGCCAGCCGTGAAGAAATTGAGCGGAACATCAGCGAATTCCGCCGCGTGCTGCCAAAAAGCGGGGAAGGCGATTTTTCTCCGGCGGCCAAGGAGCTTTGCCGGCTGGCTGGAACGGAGGCTGTCCCATCCTTGCTGAGGGCTGTAGCTCTTCACATTCGTCAGACGTACGGACATCTTGTCCAATATGTTGGTTAGGTGATGTTATGCCTCGTATAGGAGAACTTGTGATTTTGGCTTCGCCACGCGGCAAGCGGCGCATCTGGCGGATTGATCCCAGGCAGGATCTGCACACGCAGGACGGTTTTTTACGGGCTTCTGACCTTGAGCATGCTGAGTTTGGCACTGAGGTGCTCACGTCCATGGGGGTGCCTTTTCGCATGGAGCAGCCGCAGCTGTATGACCTGGTCATGGGCATCAAGCGCCAGACGCAGATCATGTATCCCAAAGACATGGGGCTTATCTGCTTTAAACTTGGGGTCGGCAATGGCCGTACAATACTGGAGGCGGGCTCCGGATCTGGCGGTTTTACCATAGCGCTTTCATGGTTTTCCGGCCGCGAAGGCCATGTTCACAGCTTTGAGGCCAGAGAGGAATTCTACAAGCTGGCCAGGAGAAATCTGGAATGGGCCGGACTGGGAGACAATGTAACGCTTCATCATCGCGACATTGCTGACGGCTTTGGAATAGATGAGGCGGATGTGCTGAATGGCCGCAGGGCTGACGCCCTGTTTTTAGACGTTCGCACGCCGTGGGAATATCTGGAGTCAGCTCGTGAGGCCCTTATTCCGGGAGCCCCCATTGCATTTCTTCTGCCTACGGTGGAACAGGTTTCCCGCCTCATAGAAGCCTTGGAACTGGGGCCTTTTGAAGAAACAGAAGTCTGTGAGGTGCTTGTGCGCCCGTGGAAGGCTGTTCCTGGCCGGCTCCGTCCCGAAGACCGGATGAATGCGCATACGGCGTTTCTTGTTTTTACACGCATTCAGGAGCGCAGCGCAGAATGGGATGTCCGTATTCCGCTGGGCACTCGCGAGCGTAAGCAGGAAGCTGCTAGGCAGGCCCGTCTTGCCGCCGCCCGAGGAGAAGATCCTTCCAGCGTGGAATATGAAGCGTAGCCGGATGGATGGTTTATGAACGTCATCATTCAGGATATCTCTAAGAGCTTTGGCGGCAGGGATATCTTCCAGCATTTTTCCCTGGATATTCAGGATGGGGTGCGCCTTTGCGTCTGCGGACCGAACGGCACGGGAAAATCCACACTTTTGCGCATCATGGCGGGAGTGTCCATGCCGGATGGCGGTCGTGTAATTATACCGAAGGATTGCCGTGTAGGTTATGTGGAGCAGATTCTTGATGAAGCTGTGCTCGACAAAACGCTGCTGTCATGGGTGCAGGAGGCTTTGCCCGACTGGCGCGACTTCTGGGAGGAATGGGAACGTGCCCAGGCAGAGGGGAATGAAAGCCTCATGCTCAGCCTGATGGAGCGCCAGCACGAACTCGAAGCCCGCTACGGCTATAATCCTGAGCAACGGGCACAGACAGTGCTTTCAGGGCTTGGCTTTTCAAGCAAAAAATGGACCCTTCCCCTGAGACAGCTTTCCGGGGGATGGCGTGAACGGGCCAAGCTTGCCCGGGTTCTCACGGCCGGCGCAGATGCGCTTCTGCTGGACGAACCGACCAATCACCTCGATTTGGAGGCCGTTGAATGGCTTGAAGAATTCCTGATGGATTTTAAAGGCGTGCTTGTTTTTGTGGCGCATGACCGCGTATTCATGGATCACGTAGGCACGCATGTGCTCTATCTGGGTGCGTCGCGCCCCATTTTTCGCAAGTGCAGCTTTTCAAAATTTATGGAACTGCAGGCCGAACTGGAAGAACAGCGTGAGCGGGCCGCAAAGCAGATTTCTGACGAAATCGAACGAAAAATGGATTTCGTCCGCCGTTTTAAGGCGAAGGCGACAAAGGCACGCCAGGCCGGCTCCAAGCAAAAGCAGGCAAAAAAGCTGGAGAAAGAACTTGAGCAGTTTAAGCCTGAGGCAAAGCGGCGGGAATTGTCATTCCACTGGCCTGAATCTGCCCCTTCTGAAAAGGTTGTCATGTCTGTTGCCGATTTGTCCTTTTCCTTTTCTGACGGAACAAAGCTTTGGCCTCCGCTCACATTTTCTCTGTTCAGGGGTCAGCGCATAGGCCTCGTGGGCCACAATGGCTGCGGAAAATCCACCTTGCTCAAGATACTTGTAGGTGCGCTGCAGCGCACCGGAGGCACACTTGTGACAGGGGCTGGTACAAGGCTGGGGTATTACAGCCAGCAGCAGACAGAAACGCTGAATCTTGGCGGTACCGTCCTGGGAGAAATGAGGCGCCTTTCTGATCCGAAAACCAGCGAAGAAGAGCTGATGAGCGTGCTTGGACTTTTCTTGCTGGGGCAGGGGTATTTTGACCGCGAGGTGTCTTCGCTGTCCGGCGGTGAACGGAGCCGGCTTGCTCTTGCACTGCTTTTTCTGCGCCGCTGCAATTTTTTGGTGCTGGACGAACCGACCAACCATCTTGACCTTGAAAGCCGTGACGCTCTTGTTGACGCCCTTGGAGAATTTGATGGCACGTTGCTGGTCGTTGCCCATGACCGCTATCTGCTGTCTGAAGCCGTAGACGAGATTTGGGCTGTTGATGCGCAAGGCGTAACTGTATACAAAGAAGGTTTTGCCCAATATGATGCAGCCCGGCATTCCCAGGTGCAGAAGCGCCTGCAGGATGAACCGGCTGAAGACAAAAAAGCATCTGATGTGCAGATTTCAAACCGCAGCAGGGATGACATAAAGAAGCTCAAGCGGGAACAGGCTGAACAGAGAAATGCCATTTATAAGCAGCTCAAGCCCCTTCATGCTGACTATGAAAAAAAAGAAAAGGATCTTGAAACTGTTTTATCGCGTCACGACGAGGTCGAAAAGCTTCTGGCTGATCCGGAGGTATATGCCGATGGATCCCGAGTGAGCGCTCTCTTGCGTGAATTTCATGAGCTTGAGGAACAGTCTGAACGCGGTCTGGAGGAACTGGGG
>JAGAZG010000014.1 GCA_017940105.1 Mailhella sp.
CACGGCTTTCATGCATAGTTCCGGCGTTCTCTGTTCCTCTGGCAGTTCACGCAGGTTTATCCATGTGCGGGTTACGCCATTGTGTTTCTTTTCTAAGGCTTCGACATACGCCTGCAGCTCTGCCGTCTGCATGTACTTTGGCAGGCGGTCATACATGGCCGGGTATACATTCATGATCTTCCTGGCGAACTCCGGCGTGCGCAGGCTTACGGGAACAAATCGCAGAGATTCGTCATGCTCCCACAAGGCTTCTATCAGCTGCTGCTCAGGAACGCCTTTTACCCGCCAGAGCAATGTGGGATCGTCCAGCATGGCGTTGTAAAAGGCGATCATGCTTTTCGGTGCATCAGGCACGCCGCCTTTATCCGATAACCGCCATGGAAACGGCATGTCTTCAGGAATTGGCACATCGCAGTTATCGTTGATGATGGACAAGGCGAATATCTCCGGCGTGCGCAGATGATCGGGCACGTCAGACAAGTCAAATCCCCAGAACTTTTGCGCAGCGGCAAGGCATGTCGCCTGTGTTTTCAGTCTGTCAGGCAGACTGCTGAAGCCGTATGCCGTGTCGGTGCCTTTCAGGCAAGAGAGAACATCGTCTTCTGTAAGGAATTCAGGCGGAACCTCGTCAAGCTTGAACCGTCCTTTCGCAATGACGGCAGCGTAAAACTCCTTGTCCCTTACGCGTTCAGGCACATCCTTTATGCTTGAGCCCCATTCGATAACTGCCTTTTCGCACAGTTCCCTGGTTTTCATGCTGTCGGGGAGCCTGTCGAACAGTTCATAATCGCCGGATGTTCCTGCCAGAGCATCACTGTAGAACTGATTGTCCTTCATGTCCTCCGGCACGAAGTCAAGGTTGCGCCCAATCCTGCGTACGGCAGCAAGGCAGAGCTCCCGCGTCCTGTTGGCAAGCGGAATATGCTCAAGGCTGCTTCCGTGCGCAATAGCTTCCATGCATAGGCTGTCTGGGACGCCCTGCAGCCGGAGCAGGAGTTCGGGATGATCCTTCAGGGCGGTGACAAAGGCTTTGAGGTCGAAAGTGTTCATTTTATGGTCTCCATTATGTCGTTCAGTCGAAAAGCAGCGTGCGCTCAACGCGAAGCGAGAAGGGATCGTCGTAAAAGCCGCCGTCTTCCATGCTGTCATCGAGTGCGTCGCCGATGCGAATAAGCTTATAGCTTTCAAAGGGCAGTGACCTCAGTAACTTGTCGAAAAACATGACGAAATCCGGACCTTCCTTTACTGAGTTCCAGATGAAGAGCCGTGCGCCGGTTTTTCTGTGCGTCTTTTTCAAGTCAGGGTACCTCAAATAGTTTTGGGCGACGGCAGCCTGCTCCTTCGTGAGCAATGCTATTCCAGCCTTGAGCTGCCGGTCACCTTCCTTGGAAAGGACCAGGCCAATGGTGGCATAATAACCCATAGGTTATGCTCCTTTTATGGTGAGAGCGCCGCAGCCCCAAACTGCGGCGCTTCAGGTTTTCGTCGGGGCTATTTCCCGTTCAGGGCTTTAGCCAGTGCTTTCAGCGTGGCGATCGCAATTTCGATCAAGTCGGTTATGTTCATGGTTCCTCCTAGGCCGCCCTGCGCAGAGCGCCGAGCAGCATGTTTGTGAACGCGCCGGGAAGTTCGTCTATCGAAGCGATCACGGCGCAGTTCTGCTCTCCGAACAGCCTTTTTGCCGCCACATCCCGGTAAGAAACTGCGTATATTTCCATGCCGAGTGCCTTTGCGTCACGCAGCGCAAGCTCGGCTGTTTCGCGGGAGTCGGGTACACCATCCGTGAAAACCAGCAGGATTTTTCTCGTCTCCTGTTGCCGCAGAAGCTGTGGCAGCACGTGGTAGATCGCTTCTGCGAGAGGGGTGCTGCCGCTTGCATTTATGCTTTTGAGCTCACGCTGGCGCTGACCATGCCGCAGAAGCGTGGTGATGCCCGGTCGGTTAGCGTCTGCATCGTTGGCATATCGCGCTGGAAAAGCGCTCATGCCGACGTTCACGCCCGGAATGCTTTGGGCTGCGGCGGCTACGGCATAGGCGCTCATGGTTGCCTGTTCGATGAAGCCCATGGTCGAACCGCTCTTGTCCAGAAGGATATGCACGGCGGTGGACGTGAGGCGCTTTGGCACGCGGCGAGTGAACACATAGGCATTGCCAAACGGAACGGAATACAGCTTCCGGGAGTTCAGCCGCCCCTGCGTGGCTGGCATGATACCCTCGAAGGTGTCTGCCTGAAGCACGCCTCGCAGATGCGGGCGCAGGCTGGCTTCGAGCGCAGCCGTCCTGTTCCGCATGGTTGCAGGCATGGGCTGAAAGGCAGCAGGCACCTCGACAGCGGTGGTCAGTATGCGGCTGGGATCCTTTTCAGCATGCTGGGCCAGCTCGTCAGACAATGCTTTTCCAAGGTCACTGGGCAGGCGATCTGCCGCGTCGTCGGCAAAGAGAGGCGCGAGGCTGGAGTCTGAGCATTTTGCTGCATCTGCTTTTTCTGGCTTTGCGTTGGCAGCTAGGGCTTTGCAGCTGTTTTGTGTGATGTCGGTGCCGTCAGAAGCAGAATGATCGGCATTGCCGCTGTCGCCAGTATTTTCACCTTGAGCGTCGGTCTGCGTCTGCGGTTTTTGGTATGCCTTCAGCAGAGACGCTATGCGCTTGCCATAGTGGATCGCCGCTGCCGTGTCGGGGCAGCACGACTGGATCTCCGAGAAGACCGGCTCGAGTTGGGTTATCAGACCGGGAAAATACAGGGCCACGACTGTTGCTGCTTCCTGGGTCTTGAAGCCAAGCTCCGGACATGCCTGCGAGCGCAGGCGCAGCAAAACATAGCCGGGAACCGCAAAGGACGGATCAGCATTGGTATCAGCATTTGCGTTGCCGATGAAAACATGGCGTGCAGTATGCCGCAGGTTTTCCCTGCTGCCGAGGTAGCGCTCCGCCATGAGGTTTTCGATGCGCACGTCCTCAATGGCGTTGGCAAAGAATTGCTCAAGCGGCGTGAGTTTGGCGCTGGTCAACGCGTTGAACTCGCTGAAAAGCACATGGGCACTTTCATGGTCAAGATAACCTCGCGCCACGCCAAGCAGGGAATCATCGGCGTTCAGCGGCAGGGACGGCAGGTGAATCGTTCGTCCGTCCGTGAACGCTTGGCTGCCGCCGATTGCGACACGGATGTTGCGCTGGTCAGACAGGGCGGCTGCCAAAAGAGGCAGGGAGCGGTTGTAAACAGATAGGTTCATGTTGCAATCTCCATAATAAAGCCCGTAATCCAACCAAAGACCACGGGTTTTCAGGTTTATGTTCAGTCGAACCAGCAGCGCATGAAGTCGCTGCCGACATGAAACTCATCAGCTTTCCTAAACAGGAGGGTGAATTCTTCGAGCTCCTCAGCGGAGCCGTATCCTTCCGGCTTTTCCACGCCTTCAATGCTGACGCGGTAATCATTGCGTTCCAGCTCCACGGCGTAACCGTGCACTGTGTATTCAGGATATTTGCAGATGAAGTCATGGAAAACAGCGACTGTCGGCGAATAGTTCTGGGTGCATTCGGGATCAATGAACTTCAGGTGCAGCAGGCTGCTAAGCGTGTCTGGTGTCATGCCTTCAAACCGCCTTATGCCGCCGCTGTACTTTTTGGGCTCGTATTTTCCAAAGATGAGTTTGTCCCGCGTTTTTACGTCGGTATTCAGAGTGTTTTTCATGCATATACTCCAATGAAAAAAGCCCGTGATCCATAACGGAAACACGGGCTAGGTTGATGGTTCAAAATCAGTTTTGCGGGTTATTGGCCGGTTACAGGTAGCTCCATTCCTCAATTATGGGGCCGTCTGTGGCGTTGGGGATGGGGTCATCCGTGACAAGGGTGCCGGCATGGTTCACAAGAACAAAGGGCTGAAGCTGGCATAAGTCGCTCCAGTCTTCATCGCCATGGCGAATGTCGTAGGCGAATTTGCCTTCCGGCAGTGTTTTTCTGTCTATGCGCCATTCCGTGAACAAGCCGGTGTGCACTGCACCGTTTTCAAGAGTGATCTCAAGCGGAGTGAGGTCATGGGAAGCGACAATGTCATCGTAAGTCTTTTGCATCGTATTCTCCGATAATGTTCTATGCTGCAAGGTCGAATGTCTTTGCCTGCGCCTTACCCCGACAAATGTTCCAGTAGCCGCACCATGTGGCGTTGCAGCACCAGGCGTCGAGGGAGCAGGGCATGAAGATGCCGCTGGTGATGAGGCGCGCGGCGCTCTCTATGAGCGTTTCAAGGTGCTCCGCCTGGCTGCCGTCGAAATAATGGCGTAGCAAGCGAAGGTTAGGAGCAATGTCGATCGTGTCGTCCGTCTGCTTTGCCGTTACCGTCCGCTTTGCTGGCGATGCCTTCACAAGATTGTGGATCTCGATGTCGCCGATGCCGGTCATCATGGAGTACAGGTTGAACTGAAGGCTGTTCACGAGCTTGTCCGGCGTCCATTTCCGCGCCGTGATCTTGTAGTCAGCAATGCCTTCCGTGCCGTCAGGATATTGGCGTCGCAGGTCGATGTACGCCAGAAGCGGCACGCCGCACCGGGCAGTACTCACGCATTGTTCCTCCATGGCGAGCGGGACGATGTCCTTTGCGATGGCTTCTATGTATGTTGCAGTCAGGTCCTGCACGATGCTGACAGCAGAGGACCGTTCTTCGGCTGTCAGGTAGCATTCCTCAGAGGTAGTCACATCCTCAAAAGCGGTTACTGCCAGTTCCTTTGCCTGACTTACGCTGTATCGCTGGGCAGAGGTCATGGCTGTCCGGTAATATTCCTCGAAGGTGCGGTGCAGTGCCGTGCCCGTGAGCATGGACACCGTGGGCGGCGTCGGCAGGCGGTAAATGTACCGGAACTCGTACTGCCGAGGGCAGGTGAGCAGACAGTTCAGGGCACTGGCGCTCAGGTAGCCGTTTGGTAGTTCGTATTGCATATTTGGACTCCATAAGCGCAGAAGCCCGGCTCGAGGCACCGGGCAGACGCGCATATATTATAAGGATTGGGTCGGTGATTCACCAAAGGCCGACATTCTGCACCAGAGGACTGGGCGGAACAGGCGTTGCCGGTATTCGTGGCTCATGCTTTTTGGGAGCTGGCATAAGCAGCGACAGGGGATCCGTCCCCTGCGTTCCCATGCGCAGCGTGCATTCTTCAAGGGCGACGGGATCACTCAGCAGCGTCAGCAAGGCCATGACCATGCCGAGATGAGCGCCTTCGATGTTGCCCTTGGGCGGCATGCTTTCGAGGCAGGACGATACCAGGCTTGCCGCCGATGCCACCAGCGGGTGGACGAATGACAAGCCGCGCAGCTTTTCACCAAGGGCGCGAATTGGGTTCAGCGCTTTCTGAGTGACGACATCGCGGTCGCTGAACACTTCACGGCGCACCACGGCGGCTTCTTTGGCAATGTCCGCGAACACGGAATCGCCAAGATGCTGCAACTCATCCTTCAGGTTGGTGTGTTTCGTCATGCGCAGGGCAAAGGCACGCCAGCCGAAGCTGAGGCGGGAACGCACATAATCAGGGCTCGCCATGCTGTTTTGCAGCATTTCGGCATATTCAGGGTGCTGGCTGATCCAGTCTGCACATGTGTGGTCATAGTCTGACAGGAATGATTCTTTCTCTTTGTCAAAGTCAGCCTTGATTTGCCCCAGCGCGTCATTGATCTCTGCTGCCTTGTCAGCAGGCACAAGCCAGCTTCCGGGCAAAAACGGTACGCCATGCCGCGCAAGCAGGGTGGTGGCACGGCTCTTGAGCATGCCGAACACACGCAGCTTGTCCGGCGGGCAGAGCTTTTTCACGCCGAGAGTGGCGATGTCGTCAGGGGGCAGGCTGTCCTTGTCAGCACCATAGTCTTCAGCCTGCATCTTCTTCCGGGCGCTCCAGATGCGGATGTCCGGCGCTATCACGAGCGTTTTGGCGGCAATTTTGATGTCGGTAATCATTGTCTATTTCTCCTTCTTTTCTGAAGTGTCAGCGAAGATGCGCTGCATCAATTCATGCAGCATTGTTCTAGTCAGTTTGCTGGCCCGGCTGGCAAACGCACGGTCAGCGGCGTACTCGACAGGGCTTATGCCCATGCCTGCCAAAGCTTGGTACCTCAGGCAAAGATCGCCCCAGCGTAGCAGTGAGCGCGTGGTGATCGTTATCTCGCACGGCTGCTGGCCAGGCTCTTCATTCTTGAACAGCTTTCGAACGGCATTCGCGAATGTCACCATGCCTTTGACCACGGTCTCAGGCAGAGCCGGAAACTTCTTTTGGAGCAGGGCAGTTTCAGCTTTTGGGTCGGGATAGTCGGCTTCAAGAACCAGAAACCGGTCCATGAAGGCCAAGTTCATCTGCGCGACGCCGGAGTAAAAGCCCGTACTGTCGCCGTTACCGGCACTGTTGCCCGTGCAGGCGATGCGGAACAGCGGGTGCGGCTGTACAAGCTCGCCGCCATGCTCGGCGATGACGAGGCCGCTGCCATCTAACACGCCGTTCAGGGCCATGATTATTGAAGGTGAGCAACTGTCGATTTCGTCTATGACAAACAGCCCTCCTTCACGCATTGCTCTCGCAAGAGGTCCGTCGACCCATATGGTTTCCTGATTTTTTAGTACGAAATGCCCTATTAAATCGCTGACTTCGAGACGTTCACTTCCTGTCACGCTGTATACAGGCATGTTGATTCTTGCACATACTTGGCGCAGGCATGAGCTTTTACCTGTTCCTGATGGACCGAACAGATACAGCGGCTGGAATTTATCCATGAGCAGCCATACCAAAACATCCTTGGTCCATTCCGGCCAAAGGTAATCAGGATCAGTGGCCGGCACATATTTTGAGGGCTCCTTGAAGCTTCCCACTGTCGAACCTGATCGCTTTCCGCTGAACAGGGCGCCAATATCGTATTTTTTCGTTTCTGCCATTGATGTTCTCCTTTGAAAAGGATGAAGCCCTGACATCAGAATGGTGCCAGGGCTGTTTTATGTTGATGTTAGGGAATAAGGGTCAGATTGCCTGCGCCCAAACGCGCTTGTCAGGATTCCAGCGAAAGCCGCAGTTTTTGAGTGCGTCCTTATGCAGGATCGTCTGCCCCTTGGCAATGACGATGGGTTTGCCGCTATCAGACGTAGAGTTTTCATACGTCACGCCGTTCAGTTCGGGCAGACCGGGGTACGCGGTCTTTCCCGTTGTGTTGCTTTGGGCAGCCTGCGGCGTTGCCTGCTTCAGGACTTGGCGGGCAGGCGGAACGAAGTCATGGCGATTGTCTTGGCGCATGGGCTGGGCCTGGCGTTGCTGGGGCGCACGTATTTCGCAGTCGGTGTCGTCATCTACGGCTGCCATGCTCAGCATGGCCATCAAACCGTATCTGCGTGCATACGAAATCGCCGCTCCCACGGCCTGTCCGAAGTTTACCTTTGCGCCGGGTTCTACGTCCGGCAAAGGGATAGTCGTCACACCAGCGATCCACTCGCCGCTACTGTGAACCAAGCGTGTTTCTACTGCTGCGGTTCCGGGTTCTGACTGTACAACGCGTTGAATCAACAAGACGTTGTTGTCCAGCAAGGGACGGCGCACCATGTCGAGCACGGCAGGAAGGCTGGCGTAGCGGTTGCGCAAGAATGGATTTTCGGCGTCTTTTGTGATTGGTCTGAGTTGCTCCTGGGCTGAGAGCAGAGCCTTAGTGATGGTTGTGATGGTTTCGGATGAGAAGTTGCACATGAAAAAACCTCCTATCTGATTGGAATTGTTCATAATCTTATACCAACCCAGAGGAGGTTTTTTGAATCTTTTTTATTTCTGGTTTACCCGGCTGCTGGAGGAGAGGCAGAAATCATGGTTTGCTTAACTTTTCTGAGTTCTCCCCAGTCTGACTTATTTTGCACCGTGCGCCTCAGAATGCTTATTTCGTCCTGTTCCCTGTCGAATCCATAAAAGACATAATCTTCTTTTTCTGTGGCTTCTTTGACGGGCTCAAGCAAGTCCACGGCTGAATCGTATACTACTACGGAGTGCCAGCCAGATATTTTATCGGCTTCGCTGCGTACTCCATTTGTCATGTCGTTGATTGTAAAGACGAAGCGGTGCCAGTCTATCCATTCGGCGTGCCCAAGAGTCTTGAACGTTACTTTTTTTGAGAGGCCCGCCTTTTCAAATTCATAGTAGCGGAGTTCATGGTCTGACTCCGTATCGCAGACTGCGAACAGCTTTTCTCCCGACTGCGAAAACACCACTTGGCTGAGAAAAGCATTTTGGAGTGGCAAAAATCCTGCCAGCTCTTCATTTTCCGTATGGAAGATGTAGACGCCGCGCTCTGTGCCTTGCATTTCAGGAACCATTTCAGGAATTGCGGCAATCCACAGGTAGGTTCCTTTTTCTGTATTGGCTTTATGCAGGGCATGCATCGGCATTTCCTTGCCTGTGTCAGAGCGGAAGACGCGGCCATCTTTCATAAAGAAGTCATCGCTGCCGGCAAGGGCGGGCAAAGCTGCCAGCGACAGCACGCATACCAGTAAGAACACAAGTTTCATACGCATCATGGGCAACTCCTCCATGGTTATAGAAGCTTTCCATATTTGATAGCCAAGAGCAGCCTGAAAATCAATGCCCATGCCTTGCGGCACTGAAAGCAATCGGTAGTTCACGCAAGCTTTATGTATCTAATGCATAAAAGCGAGGTTTATCCATCATGAAGAATGTGGTCGCAAGCACAGCGCTGTCCTTTGATGTGTACCGTGAAGCCATTGACGCTGCATCGCTGCACGGAATCACTTTGTCGTCGTTTATTAGCATGGCCATAGGCCACCTGCTGCGAATGAAGCCTGAAGAACAGGCAGTCATTTGCGCAGGAGCAGGCAGGAAGGCGAAGCGTGTGGTAGCGGAGGCTGACAATGAACAATAACGCCGTCGCAACCATTGACGCTACGCCGACATTACCCGTGACCGTGAACGTCGTTGACGACAGAATCTATCCTTGTCTGTTGAACGGAGAATCTCGGCGGATGTGGATTGACAGGTTGAAGGATGCCCTAGGGACGGAGAGCGAAGACCTGGCGAATTATGCGCTGGTCACGATGTTTAGGGCATCAAAACATCCTGAGGCGCTCAAACTCAACGCCATGATTGAGACCGTTCGTGCCGGGCATGCCCGTGATCCTCAGGAAACGTTGCTTCTCGTGCAGATGGCGGCTGTGTCCCAGCGGCTTCAGGAATCCCTTGTTGCCGAAATGAACGCAACGTTGCCTGAAGACAGGCTTGTCCATGCCAAAATCGTCCGCCAGTACGGACAGCTCTACTGTAGGCAAATAGAAGCCCTGCGCAAGTATCGGCGCGACGGCAACCAGCAAATCACGGTCATGCATATCGATCACGCGGACGCCGTTGGGATCAAGGCCGGGTAGGGGGCTGAGCCATGCAGCAAACAACACGGAAAAAATGCGGCGCTCCTTACGGCAACCGGAACGCATGGAAGCATGGTCGGCGTACAGGGCAAATCATAAGAGCCGCTGCGGAACGCGGTGCATTTATACGTGAATGCCGGGCAGTACTGCGTTCGCTTGAAAAGAAAAAAAATGAAGATTTTTCTTCAGTAAATTCAACAGAATAACTGGTGAATCCTGATTTTCGTCAAGAAATATTCTGAAAGCCGCTAAACTTTTTTCCTGACATTAACAACCTGTACTTAGATTCACCGGGAAGAACCGGCGGATACTCTTTATTTTCAAGAGGTTATAACATGAATAAAGCAGAAAGTCTGAGGTCTGTCAACGAACGAGAAGCTGCAGAAATTCTCGGCTTCAGCGTGCGGACGCTGCAGAACCGCCGCTATCTGGGGCAGCCGCCAACGTATGTGAAGCTTGGCCGGACGATACGGTACAAGCTGGCGGACCTGGAAGCGTTTCTTATGAGCAGCACCGTGGCTCCACGTTCGGACGCGCACGTTGCTTGAACAAAAACAAAGCCCCTTGGCTGCGCTAAAGCCAAGGGGCGCTGTTACCGCTAATGCGGAAAGGGTTACGATATGAATGAATTTCCGTTGTCAATAAATATTGCCTCGGATATGCCTGAAAGTGAACTGCAAGAGTTTGTTTTCGATGAACCATGGCATGATGACATGTCTGAGTCGAAAGTTCAGCGTCGTAAAGCTGCAACAGTAAAGGGGCTTGGTGAACAGTTCGGCATTACTGACAGGGACATTCGGAGTGCCGCGTATGACGGTGATCGTGGATGCGCAGACTTGTTTATCAAGGTGGCAAAAGACAAGCTCCTGTTCGATTCTGAAGAGGGCGTTTGGTATGTTTTCAGCCCTGATTTTGGCTACGCCCCTGATGTCAACCGTCAGTGCTATGTTGAACTGAGGATTGTGGCAGGGATTTTCGAAGATTTTCTTGCACGGCTGGAAAAGAAGTCTGATGATGAGGAGGAGGATCCGGTCATTGGTTGTGCAGAAAAACAGATAGCCAAAATAAACAGTTGCAAGGGGACGAAGGCTATTTTGGAAATGGCTGCGTCAGGCAAGAACTCCCTTGCATATAGCGGCATTGGCTGGGATACCGCCAAATATGTATTTCCGTTCAGGAACTGCCTGCTGGATCTTCGCACTGGAATTCCAAGACAGTACCGGCCAACGGATTACATCAAGTTCAAGGCCGCAGATGACTATGATACTAATGCTGACTGCCCGATAGACAAGGCCGCCCTGCTGTATGCCATGAATGATGACCAGGAAATGTGCGACTACTTGCAAGCAGCTTTTGGGTACATGTGCTGCCGCACGACGAGCGAAGAGATTATCATGGTGTTTTATGGGACAGGCGGCAACTTCAAAGGAGTGTTTCTTGAATCTCTTCAAGCCATGGCCGGTGACCTTATGACGCCCATGCCTATTGAAAAGTTTCTGAAACAGATGAACCCAACAAATCCTGACAGTCCTTCAGCTTCGACGCTTCTTCTCCGTGGCAAAATGGCGTGCATATCCTCAGAGCCGGATGAAGGAAAGATTTTTGGTGCCGGCAAGCTCAAGGAATTTTCCGGGGGGAATTATCTTACAGGCCGTGCGCCTTTTGCCAGGGTCAATGTCCGTTTTGCGCCGACGCATACCATCGTTATTGAGACCAACTATAAGCCCCATGCGGCGTCTGATGACGGTGGCATATGGAGACGCCTGAGGCTGGTCGAATGGCCGGTCAAATACGTGGATAATCCAGATCCGAACAACCCAATGGAGCATAAGCGCGACGGCACGCTCAAGGCGCGCATCAAGGAAAATGAGCTTCCTGGCATAGCCAACTGGCTTATTGAAGGAGCGCAGAAATGGATCAATGGCAGTGACGGAACGGGTGAACACCCTGAACTGGTCACGCCGCAGAAAGTTCTTGACGCAACAGCTGAGTATCGCCGCTCCGAAGACAACATTCAGGAATTTTTTGACGATTGTCTCGCAGTCACGTCGTCGCCATCAGAGAGGAAAAATGGCGCAGCCGACAATAACCACTGCCAGCCCGTTTACAATCACTACAGAAAATGGGCAACGGCGCAGGGCTATACGTCATCGTCAATCCTCAGGCAGAAGCTTTTCGGCGAAAAGATGCGCGCAAAATTGAAAATCGCGAGTGCCAGCGATCTTCCCCGCGACAAGGGCGGCTGCTACTACCCGAATGTTATCATACGGGATGTGAACCAGTTTGAAATTCCGGTGTAGTAATGTAGTTTCGGTGTAGTTTCAAAATTGATTACTACATCGATTTTATCCTTGTAATTCACGTAGTTATATTGAAATGTGTAGTAATGTAGTATTTTGCTAATGAAGTTGCATAAGAAATGAATACCTTCCTGTATACTCTATAGAGAAGAAGTTATGAAGAAAATACTACATTACTACACCAAAAGCCCTGCTAGAGGATAAAGTTCAATGTTCTTAGATAGTTATTTCAAAAATCTTGGTGTAGTAATGAAAAGAAACTCTACACCGGAAGTACATCGCTACACCGGCCCATGCCCTTTATGTGGAGGAACGAAACGGTTTCTGGCTTCGTCACCTTCCTCCCAATACCCTCGCGGAGGCTTTTGCTGCCGCTCCGTCAATGGCTGCGGACAGCATGGCAACTTGGTCCAGTTGCTTATGAAGCTAGAAAAGTGCGATGAAAAGGCAGCCTGTGAAAAGCTTGGGATTCCCTATAAGGGCCCCTTGACGCAAGTTGAAAAACGGCAGTTCGCAATAAGCAAAAAATATGGCATCGACATGCCTTCAAGTTCAGCCAGCAAGCCTGCTCCAGAGAAGAAGAATGTTGACATGGCAAGCTGGAGGGCAGGTCTTGAGCTGCTGATGCAAGGCTTTGAAGGCAGCATGAGCAATATGCCCTACCTTGCACGCAACTACCTTTCTGCACATGGCATGGCAGAAGAACTGGTCACTACGTATGGCTTCCGTTATAATTTCCAGCCGAAGCAAGTCGAATCCTCGCAGTTTAGTCTGGAAAATCAGAAAGACATATATGTGCCAGCAGGGCTGGCCATTCCTCTGAAGGATGCCAAAGGAGTGCTGTTCGGCATAAAATTGCGCCTGTTTTCAGGCAATAATAAATATTATGAGCTGTCCATGGGCAAACGCCCGTGCGTTTATGCCAGACCTCTCAGGCCAGGATTGCCCATGCTTGCCGTCGAATCAGAAAATGACGTGTACATGCTTGATGCCCGCATCGGTGATGCGGTCAACGTATTTTCAGCAGGCGGAGCTGACAAGACTTTTGATGCAGATACAGACAAGGCCGTCAGGCAGTGCCCATGGTTCATAATCGCTTATGATGCGGATGGAGCAGGAATTACCCATGGGAAACGCGTGCAGGATTTGTACCCTGGCAGCCATATCGCAAGAATACCAGGCTGTTTCAAGGACCCTTCAGAATCACTGGGAATATACCCTGACCTGAAAATGTGGATTCTGAGCAATATGCCGCCAGTCCTGAGGAAAAGGGCCATGGTCAAACTCAAGGTTGCATATGATGACCATGTGCTTGCACCTATGGAAAAGTACTGGAAGCTGCATCATGCTTTCAATACAGGCCAGGTATTCCCGGTCATCAGCACGCAGGAAGAGCTGGCTGAAAAGCTGTCAGGTATGCCGTTAGGAACATGCGTCGCCATCAGCATGCCGCCGACTGGTCCTTGGAGTATCGCATTTCAGTATGAAACGTACGCTCTTGACGCTGCTGCTGCCTTGGGCGGCGAATTTTGCCTTGGGACATTCGACCTCAAGTTCGTAGTCAAAGACCCATATGCATGCCAGAAAGAGCTCTGCAAACTGCACTTAGAAAATAAGCCGGTTGGAAGCGTGCAGGCCTACGATCAATATGAGCTTCTTGCTGAAACAAGGCAACGAAGAAAAAGGACTTACTTCCCTAATATGCAGACAGCGCATGGTCTGCGGACATCGTATTCCTTTTTGGATAAGCACCATGTTCCTCAGATCAGGGATTTCATCCATAAGATTGAAGAAGCCAGGCCTTACGTTGCCAACCCGGATGGCATGCCTTACGACCGAGAGAAGTATCGCGAGACAATAACTGCCTGGCAGAACAAGGCAAACATGAAGTCCCCTACAACGCAATATCGCAATGCCGATACGGCTGGCAAAGGCACCATCCCTGTGAATTACACGGCTTTCGGCACGGTCACAGGCCGGTACACGACGCAGGAACCGAACAGCCAGGGCATATCTCGCGAGATGCGCAAGGCATTTTCAGCACCTGAAGGCTGTTCCTATATCAGCATTGACTTCCATATGGTGCAGCCAAGGATAATTGCCGCAAAGTGCGGCGATGAAGTCTTCCGCTCGCCGTTCCTGAACGGGCAGGACTACTATAAGTACTGGATTCGCAAGGTTCTTGGTTTTGACGGCGAGATCACAAAATCCATGCGCAACTTTTTCAAGACCCCTTCGCTGGCTCTCTTGTATGGCATGGGCAAAGGGAAGTTTACCGAAGAACTGAGCAAAAAGCTTGCCGGCGCTCTGCCAGCCGAGATTGCTGATCTTGGCCTGGACGAAGCTAAGATAGGCAGCATGTATGAATCCTTCTGGAACGTCTTTCCTGACCTTGCCCGCTGGGACGCCTCTGTCAAGCAGCAAGCCGGAAAAACTGGGTTCGCAAGAACGCTTTCAGGAAGGCCGATACCCTTGGAAATAAAAGACGGCAAGTATCTTACGCATACGGCCACCTGCTATTTCGCTCAGGGCACTGAAGTTGAGATCATGCTGGACGCCGTCATAGCCTTTGGCAGGCAGGTTTCTGAAAAAGGGCTGAGCGCAAAGATAGCCCTGTGCCTGCATGATGAGCTCTTGATCCTTTGCCCCAATGATGAAGTCGATCAAACTGAGCAGCTGGCAAAAGCGGCGCTGACCAACGCCTTTGCTTCGCGTTTCCCGGAAGAAAACACCGACCAGCTGCTTGAAGTTAGCCATGCCCATTGCTGGAGCGACTTGAAATGAAATAGGAGTGCCATATGCATACCATTATCTGCCTAGACTTTGAAACCTACTGGAACAGCAAGGAAAAATACAGCCTCTCGCATATGGGGCCCATCAGGTATATTCAGGATACCCGTTTCACGCCGCAGCTTCTCAGCGTGCGCGTCGACCATGGCGAAACGGCTGTCTATGAGTATGATGGTATTCCTGAAGCACTAGCCAGTTTGCACCTTGAAAGCCCAGATGTCGTCACCGTGGGGCATAACATCAACGGCTTTGATGCCCTCGTGCTGTCCATGCACTACGGCATATACCCTGCCAATATCCATGACCCTATGGTCATGATGCGCTGGGCGGGCTTGTCCATGTGCATGTCTGAAAGTCTGAAGACACTTTCCCTGTATCTTGACCACGGCAATAAGGCCGCTGGCACAGCAGCAAGCGACGGCAAGCGTTACAGGGATGACTTTTCTGATGCTGAATGGACTTTTTTCCGCCAATACTGCGCCGACGATACCACGCAGTGCAGCGAAAACTATTATTCCCTGCTGCCGTTCGTTTCAGAAGATGCCCTGCAGTTCTGTTCAATCACGGCAAAGATGGCGACAGAGCCCTGCCTGATAGCTGATGTGGGCAAGCTGGAGGCGTTCATAGAAAAGCTCGACAAGAAGACCGCTAAATCCATGGAGAGCCTTGCGCACCTGTTCAAATTTGACAGTACGGAAACCTTCCTCAAAGCAATGCGCAGCCAGGAATCTTTTTTGTCCATGATGGGGCAGCTTGGCGCAGAAGTGCCCATGAAGGTCAGCGTGCCCAAGACCAAAAAGGCAATGGAAGAGCACTGGAATAACGGTGAAGCCACGTGCTGGACGGCAAGCCAGGTGTTTGAGCCGGCGCTGTCCAAGACTGATGCTGAGTTTCTGGCCCTGTCAGAAAGCGATGACGAAAATGTCGCGGCTCTTGTCACGGCACGGCTTGAGCAGTTTTCTGCCGGGCCCAAAAGCCGGGCACAGAATATCCTCAGCGTGGGGAGAGAAGGCGATCCCATACCCGTGCAGCTTTCAGCCTTCAAGGCGCATACGAGCAGATACGCTGCCGGCAGCAGCGAAGGAAAAAGCGATGGCCTGAATTTCCAGAACCTTCCCAAGCGCAAGCAGGACATGAAGGAACTGCGCAAGTGCCTCGTCTGCGAGCCGGGCTATGTTTTCGTACCCTGCGACTCATCACAGATCGAAGCCCGCATGCTGGCCTATGTGGCGCGTGAGGATCATCTTGTGGAAAATTTCAGGCAGGGGCGCGACCCGTACTCAGATCTGGCATCGGGCATTTTCGGCGTGCCCTCTGATGAGATCAGGAAGAACAAGGATACTGACCCGCAGATGAAGATGTATCGCAATGTGGGCAAGACAGCCATCCTCAGCGCCGGTTACGGCGTGGGCGCGAAGCAGTTTGCCAAGATGCTCTGGCTGCAGGGCGCAAGGCTTTCAGAAGACCCAAGGATGCATTTCAAGCAGGCGCAGCTGTCCTTGAAGATGTATCAGCGGTATCATCCGCACATCGTGAAAATGTGGAGTGACATGGACAAGGCCTTGCTGGTTTTGTCACGCGGCGGATCGTTCTCGTACGGCGGACCACAAAGCGATCTCTTCAAATTTGGGCCCATGCCCATGCCGGGCACTGATAAACTGATTCCGTCAGTGCAGTTGCCTACAGGATTCATGCTTCGCTATCCTGGCTTGCGCTATGAACGGGATCCATATTTTGGTTCATGCGGATATGTGTATGACCAATGGCAAGGCAGCAGTAACAGGATTGTCACTAAAAAGATCTACGGTGGCCTGCTTACCGAGAACATGGTGCAGGCATTGGCATTCCAGCTGCTGATGTGGCAGGCGATTCAGCTGGATAACGCTGGCGTGAAGATAAAATGCAACATTCACGATGCGTTCCTGGCATGCGTGCCAGAGGAAGAAGCCACATCAACTAAGGAAAAGATGCTCGACTGCATGTCACGCGTGCCTGGATGGCTGTCAGGCTTTCCTGTCGCCTGCGAGTGCGGCGAGATACGCACTGACTTCGCTGATGCATAGGCTGGCATCTCATAAGTGTCCTCGATATGGAGTCAGAGTTTATTCAGCTTCAGTCCGCATGACAGGATGGCTTCACTCGCTATACCTATGAACTCGAGCACGCGCCTTTCAGGAATGCCGCCGATGGACGCAGCCAGTGTAAGATCGCGCACAGTGATATCCACACCTTTGCCATTCACTGTGGCCCAGTGCTGCCCGCCGATGCCGCTGCATGGGGTAATGTCATATGCAGGGGCAAGATGCCAGTGATAAGCGCCGTCCATGAGAAATGAGAAGTTCTTGGAGTGGCTGTCCATGTTTCCGATGAGAACATTAAAAATCATTCGCCTCACCATTTGCTCAACGTCGTGGGCATTTCGGGTAAGCTCTGACGTGAGCCTGATGAGGTTTTCATAATCAAGGACCGGCGTGGTGTGCGGTGCATGCAGAAGCCCGCAGGCCGTATGTACATGAATCTTTTCCTTTCCGTGCCTGTCGAAACGGCGCACGCCAAAATACCCTGGACAGGTCAAGCTTTCGAAAAGCCTTGTTTCAGGCATGGCAATACCTGCCAGACGCGCCGCTTGCGAGCATCTGTACTCAAGCATTCCGGTTTCCGGTGAGTCATTGCGAGCATGGAATTTGACAAGCCATTGCATGTTAGCTTGATCGTCGCTCGCGGTGATGAGGACTTTCGGTCTGGCACCCTGAAAAGAGCTATTGAGATTGAGCAGGTCATCAAGGCAATTTCCTGTGTAGGACTGATCAGCAAGGATGGCGGCGGCTTCATGCGCAAGGACGTCAAGTTCCTGCATGGCGTTCGATTCTTTCAGGGACAAGTCTGGCTCGTATTCTAAAGCACCCATTGCAGATGTGCCAACCATGGCAAGCCGTTCAAGCTGCCCTAAGGAACCGAGTTCCCTCCCTCGCTTTCTCAGAGCTCTGTCGAGCAGTAGAAGTCCC
>JAGAZG010000125.1 GCA_017940105.1 Mailhella sp.
AGGAAGGTGGCGAAAACGCAAAGCGCATACACGCCGAGGAAGCCGATGAAGAACTTGACCACAGGCTGGCCCATGGCAGCCATGCCCACAGAAAGAATGGCGCCGAGCGCGAGACCAAGAAGGATGAGGCCGGGAATGATGTTCTTGGAAGAACCGACCTTTGCCTTGGCAGCGCTTGCGTCTTTGTCTGCCTTCTGCCATGCGGCTATGGCGGTTTCAGCGGCCTTGTTCAGTTCTGCATTGCCAAAGTTCACGGCGGCGGCAGCGCCCTGGGCGGCCTTTGCGGCTTCAAGGGCGGCTTTTGCGGCAGCGGCCGCCTGCTCAGCGGCGGGCTTGGCGCTTTCGTTGGCGCTCTTTATGAAAGAGTCCACGGGATTGCCGGTCCATTTGCCGGGAGTGGCAAGATAGCTGATGAGCGTCTTGGCAGCCGGCAGCTTGTTGCCTGCAACGCCCTTTTTGGCGGCCTGAGCCTGAATCAGCTCGATGGTCTTGATGGGCTTTGCCTTTTCGGCCTGAATAATGCCGTTGTACTTGGCGAGGTCGGCCTCAATGCCTGAACGGCCGCCCATCATGATGAGCCCGGCTATGATAATGATGAAAAAGCCCACCCAGATCGCCCAGTAGTCTTCTTTGAGCCACAGGTCGGACCATTTGGCTCGGCCATCGTCAACAACGATGTTTTCGTTTGCCATAATTGAGCCCCTGCTACAATTTAGTTAAAAGTTAGTGGAAACGTCTCTCCTCAATACTGGTTGCGCCATTTATAACAATATTGTCCGCGCTTGGCAACATCCGCCAGTCTGCGTTAGCCGGCCCGTGCAAAACGGCGCAAAAGCAAACACACTTTCAGTGTGCATCAAAAACGATTGCGCCGCAAGCTATTGCGGCAATTTTTCCACGGCTTCCTTAAGCGATTTCCAGTAGTCGTCAGAAACATCGTAGCCCAGCTCGTAAGCTTTTTCGGCATATTCCTTGGCCTTTTTTACGTCGCCAAGCTCAAACACCGCCAGCGAGAGGTTGTTCCATGCCGGGCCGAAAGACGGCTCCTGCTTGATGACCATACGGCTCATCTCAGCGCTCTGCTCATAGTCGCCCTTCATGTACAGGGCGGAGGCCAGTGTGGAACGCGCCTGAACGAACTTGGGGTTCCAGGTAAGCGCCTTCTGCAGTGCGGCGATGGCTTCGTCCACCTCGCCCCTCTGCAAATGGACAAAGCCGATGTTGCCCCAGGGGACGGAAAATTTTGCGCGGCATTCGGCGGCCTCTTTGTTGTATTGCAGACAGCCGTCCAGGTCGCCGCGCTGCAGGCACAGCCCGCCAAGCTGCACAAAGGCTTCGGCCATGTGCGGCGAATGGCGCACCGCGTTCAAAAAGCATTCTTCGGCCTCGTTAAAATCACCCAGCGAAAGCATAGCGACCCCAAGGTTGTAATGATGGATGGCGCACTTGGGATCCTTTTCTATTTCTTCCTGCAGATCGTGTATGTATTCGTTTATATCAGTGTAGCGGTCTTTCATTGGATATAGCCTTCCTTTTTGAGAAGTTTATGATACCAGGCTGCAAATTCATAGCAGCCGAGAAATTTGTCTTGTTTGTTAACGATGCCGATGGCGGATTCCAGCGCACCCTGGATGAAGGCCTCGCTAGGTTCGTCTTCTCCCGAAAGCTGTATCTCGCAATTCTTGTCACGCATGAAGTCTTTTAAAAGCTGCTGGGCCGTGCGTTTTGTAACGTCGGTCCTTATCTCGATGGGATCGTTCGGCTCCGGGAACGGATCCCATTTGTCATAGCCGATGCGGTCTATAAAGCGGCGTCGGCGCGCAGGAATCTTTTCGTACAGCTCGCGCTTCAGCTTTTCCTCTTCAGGGCTGAGCTGGCGCGGCTTGTCGCTGCGCAAAAGCGAAGCTATGGACATGCTAATACTCCTTCGCGGGCGCTCCCGTGCCCAGATATGCATCGTCATACTTGGTGAGAAGAGCCATAGAAACAGGCACATACACGCGGTGAAGGTCACGGAAGCGCGACCCTAAAACAGCGCCGATGCGCCGGCTCATGTCCGCCAGCCTGTCCTGTATGCGATCCAGAGCGACCGTGGGATACGAACGCCCCTTTTCAAAGCGGCAGGTCCCGCATACATGAGCCTTTCCCTGTATGACTGTCGGCACGCCGTAAAGGCGGCAGGTAATGGGCCTGTGCTCATACAGCAGGCAGGTGTCGTCCAGGCCAAGCAAAGGGCAGCGCACACGTTCCCTGCCGGCTTCAATCAAAATATCCCCGTCAGGCATGCCGCTTTTCGCCTGCTGGAAATAATGCCTTTTAAGGCGGGTCAGCTGACGATCCGCATCGTTTGCCGCCTCAAGCACCGCCGATCGACGGATGCCGAAGCCAAATTCCTTATTAAAAGCGCGGTTGAGCGCCATAGCTTCCACAAGAGAAGGTCAAAAGGCGCATGGCAGCAGCTGCTGCATCCC
>JAGAZG010000126.1 GCA_017940105.1 Mailhella sp.
AGCCTTGATAATGCTGCAATCATCACCGCCAAACGGCAGATAAGGCGAAACCCTCACCTCTCCAGTGCGCAATATATGAATCTTGATGTTCCTGTCTTCCATGGGTCCTTGTTCCTTCGTGCTCATGGCGGGCATGATAGGCTCTGGATACGCTTCCGGCAAGTGAAAGATAGTGTAAGGCGCAGAGGCTGTGCCCGTCATCCCCTCTTACCATATCACTCAGCACTTCGCCACGGCCAGCTCATCCCAGCAGGTCGTATAAGAAGGCGACTTGTGGTCCTGCTTCAGCGCCCATACGCCCTTGCCCAGCCCCTCGGCGCCGAACTTCACCGTGCCGCGCCCGTAGCGCAGGTTGGCGGCGTCCAGTGAAGCCATGAGGGCGTTGCGCCTGGCATCATGCGCCTCATGCGCCATGGTGAGCAGGTTGCCCTGCACCTTGCCTCGCTCGCACAGGTCGAAGAGCATCACTCCGGCCTTGCCATAGGGCACGCCTGGCTGGAACATGGCTTCGGCGCTTGCGGCCGCCGCCTTTATGAATGCTGCGGTATCGCTGGTGGGGCTGCGGAAGATTATCTGCCGCGAGTCGCTGACGAACGGCTCGTGAAAGTACGATGTGTGCATGAACACGAGCATGGCGGAAGACACCAGCTTTTCCCTGCGCATGCGTTCGGCGGCGCGGGCGCTGAACGAAGCGACGGCCTGCTTGAGCAGGGCGGGGTCGGTAATCTTTTCGCCGAATGAACGGGAGCAGACCAGTGTCTTTCTGGTGGCAGGGCGTATCTGGTCATCCTCAATGCAGGATATGCCGCGAAGCTCCTGCTGCGTACGCCAGCCGGTGACGGTGAGCCGCTTCTGCACCCATTGGGGATCGGCGTGCTTCAGGTCGTACACTGTGGTGATGGCGAAGCGGTTGAGCAGGGCGAGCTTCTGCCTGCCGATGCCCCAGACTTCTTCCACGGGTATGCGCATGAACATGGCGTCCTGCTCTTCTTCAGGGCGCAGCAGCGAGAACACGCCTGAAGGCAGCTTTTTTGCGCCGTGGTTCGCCAGCTTTGCCAGCGTTCTGGTAGTGGCGACGCCGACGGAAACAGGCACGCCCACCCATTGCAGCACGCGGGCACGTATCTCCCTGGCGATGGCGAGTGCGTTCGGCGCTTGATTTGGCGGCAGCTTCACGAAACACTCGTCTATCGAATACTGTTCGACGTCCGTGCCTGTGACGGACGCCACCACGCGCATCACGCGGCTGGAAATGTCGCCGTAAAGCGGAAAATTGGAAGAGAACACGCTGATGCGGTACCGCCTGATTTCTCTCTTGAGCTTGAAGACGGCTTCGCCCATCTTTATGCCGAGCTTCTTCACTTCCTGGCTTCTGGCAATGACGCAGCCGTCGTTGTTCGAGAGCACCATGACCGGCTTGTTTGCCAGGTCCGGGCGGAAAAGGCGCTCACAGCTTGCGTAAAAGTTGTTGCAGTCGATGAGCAGAAAGAGTGAACGGGGGTGTGAACACATCATAAGCGGCATTATTATTGCGTATTGGAAATACAATGGTCAAGATATTGCATATTGGAAATATGTGATGTAAAATACCGCAGTACTGCACCAAAGGAGGGTACATATGAAGATATGTCTTTACAGGCATGTTGTCATATAGAGCGGCAGGTAAACGATTCCGTCCTCAATTTTAAAATCCTGGCTGTGGATGACATACGCCGTATGCAGCATTCCGGAGTATTTGGCGAGGCATTTTTTGATGGAACTGAGCGAATAGCCCTTGCCTGATTTTACTTCTATGGGGGAGATGTTGTGCCGTGACGAAATGGTTTTCTTGGCAATGAGAAAGTCGATCTCCATGCGGGAAGCCGCATCATCGCGAGATGAATTCGAATAGAAATACAGCTTGTGACCGGAAGCCACGAGCATCTGGGCCACGATATTTTCCACAAGCATGCCTTAAAAATGTCCGCAGCACCGAGTACCAGAAGCTGCGGATATTTTTCTGCAATGTCGCTACATTCCTGCTGCTTTGAAAAGTGCCTTCATCTCCTCGTTCTTGCCCTTGTCGACAATCTCCCTGAGGGATATGTTTTCTTTTTTGAAGCGCATTGTGACGTTGATGTCGGCCCCCCGCTCCAAAAGCAGCCTGGCAACATCTACGCTGCCGCTCCTAACTGCATAGGCCAGCGGTGGGATGCCGTCCTTGTCGGCGAGGTTTGGATCCGTGCCCTTGTCCAGCAGCTTCTTCGCAATGGAAGCGAGCCTGTTGTCCGCGGCAAAGATAAGCGCGGTGCGGCCATTGGCAACTTTGGCGTCCACAGCGGCACCGGCTGCAAGCAGGGCGTCCACGGCATCCTCGCGATTTTCGCGCACGGCGGCAATGAGCGGCGTAAGGTTGTTGCGGCCGGACGCGGCAAGGTTAGGGTCTGCCTTGTGCTCCAGCATTGCGCGGATGACGGCGATATCGATTTTTTCGTTACCGCAGGCTTCCAAAAGCGGGGTTTCGCCTTTTTCGTTGGCAAGGTTCGGGTCGGCGCCGGCTTCCAGCAAGGTCAGGGCCGCATCATCCGCATTGGACTTGACGGCGTAAAACAGGGCGCTTTCCTTGCGGTGATCCGCAATGTTGGGATTAGCGCCCGCACTGAGCATGACCCTGACGAATTCCGCAGACAGGTTGATGGCTTCAAAAAGCACGGGCGTGCGCCGTGACGAGCTTTCACGCATGCCGTTGGGATCCGCGCCGCAGGAAAGGATGAATTCCAGCATTTCCGGTGTTCGCCGTACGATGCTGTTGAAGCTCATCCACTGATAGAGGAAGGGGGAGCCATGGTCATCCAGGCGGTTCATGTCAGGCTTTGCCTGCAAAACGGCACGCAGTATCTCCAGCCCCTCGCCCTCCTTGTGTATGCTGACGAAAAGGGCGTTTTCCAGGACGGACCGGCTGAAATTCGTGTTTGCCCAGCTGACATCGGAGCCCGCCCTGATGAACGCCCTGACGACCTCCGCCTTTTTATCGCGGTACCTCGGGCCGCGCTGCTCATCAAGGTAGATCATGAGAACGGGCCATCCCGTCGAGCCGCAGTTGCTGCTGCACACGGCATTGGGGTTGGCACCGTTTTCCAGCGCGGCAATGATGTCCTGCGGCATTGTCTTTTCGCTCTCCACCATCCTCACAAAATCTTCATCGGGCATGGCTTCGGCTGCGCGGCGCGGCTTTTCATGCTGCTCAGGTTTGCCTGCCTGCTCCTGCGCCTTAGCCTGTGGCTGGACGGGCTCCGGACGGCTGGCAGCGCTTTGCGATCCGGGAACGGACGCATTCTCCTGTGTTTCGGCGTCGCCCTGCGGCGGTAGGGAGGCAGCTGAAGGTGCTGCGGCAACGGATAATCCGGGGATTTCCGCCAGGGCGGAACGCACAGCTGTTTCGTTTACCGTGACCCTGGCCTTCTGCGTCACTTTTCCGCCTTCCTCTTGTTTGTCCAGCACTTCCAGTTCTGTCAGAGAGGAAACATTTTTAAAAACGGCCTTCCGCAGATCCATGGCGAACTGCCTGGATTGTTCCGGCGTGAGCACGGTTTGCAAAAAACTGCGTATGGCGGACATGCGGCAGTTGCCCCCAGCAGACTCGGCAGTCTTTCCGCTGCCGCTCACTTCATACACGGCCGCCAGTGCAACCGGCGTGATCCCCAATGCAAGAGCCAGGGCGCATGCCACAGCAAAGTCCATCATTTTTGGCATTGTCAATCCTCACTGCATGATGTTTTCGCAGGCGCAAAACAGATACGGCAAATTGTTCCGCATGGAATGGAAAGCATTGATAATGTCTTCGTCCTTCATAAGAATTCACCGTTCAAGTAATAAAGTAAAGTCATTTGCCTTGCGCTGGGCAATTAGAGCTCGTTCAGGAAAGATTGAGGCTGCCGTCAGGATTGGCAAGTGCCTTTGTGCATCAAGCCCATATGTTGAAAAGGCATACCCCGCCTATGCAGGGTATGCCTTTTTGCTTGTTACCTGTAGTGACGAGGACGGGGAGCCGGTCTCGGACGAGGTGCAGGACCATAATGCTTTGGGCCGGGACCACGATGGATATGTGCCGGCCCATGCGGGCGAGGACCTGGACGCGGTGCAATATGCTTTGGGCCGTGAGGCCTGGGCGGAGGTCCATAGCGGTGCGGCCTCGGAGGAGGCGGACCGTAGCGGTGTGCCCTTGGCGGTGGAGGTCCATAGCGATGCGGACGTGGCGGTGGCGGCGGAGCAACTGCCACAGGGACGACGGGTACTGGAGCGTAGCCAACGCTGCCATAGCCAACATCTCCTACGGTAATGCCTACGCCAACGCCGGGAGTGTTGATGTTTAGGGATCCGCCTACTGAAGCGGCCTGAGCCTGTACCGTACCTGCAGTCATAGCCAGACCGAGCACAAAGGAAAGAAAAATACTCTTCATAGCAGCCTCCTGGTGCGGTGGAAAGTGAATACGACTCCCTTTGACCTGCAGGGTTTTTCAAGTTTATTCTGATGTAATCAGAAGTTATGGCACATCGTTCTGACACGCGCTGCCGTTTTCCTCCTTTTATGGCAGCGCACTGGCATGGCCTTGGCATTCTCTTTTATATGCAGCCTGAGTAATTTCAAACATAAGGAAGAATCATGTCTAACAGCATTCAGTGGAACGCGACGGTCCAGCAGGACCTTGCTTCCCGAGGCATCACCGAATCCACCGGCGTTTACGGCCAGCACAAGGTACAGCTGGGCAAGGGATCGCCCATACGGCTGGACGAAATAAAATCTGCCAGCGTTCCTTATGCTGGATTTTCGAAAGCCACCAAGATCGAGCGCGGCAAGGCAGGCATTGCCAGCAGCGCCGAAAGTGCCCTCAAAAATCTCTGCTCCCGCACCGGCACCTTGGACGTAAAGGATCTGCTGGGGCACCTCAAGGCCATGCAGACCCAGACGGACAGGCTTTCCACGCTTGGCCAGCTTACTCAAGCGCAAAAGCAGGACACCATGTGGACTTTCACGGCGGCTGTGCAGAGCCTTTCGAACCGCGAGCTTTCCGCCGCGTACCAGAGCTTTCTCACGGCCGAGATGGACCTTTTGCAGACGGCGTTGCAGCACGAGGGACAGACCAATCCCCAGGCATCCGATGCGCGCCGCGCCGCCGCCCAGCTTTTTGACCTGCAGGCCCTGATCCTCAAGGAAATCAGCAACCGTTCCGTGAATGAACAGATCGATCAGACCCAGGCAGACCATGTCGTTGACGGCGCAATGTTCACGCTGGACGACATCGCTATCATCGACGGCGAAGAACTGATCCATGGCAATGCCCAGGTTGACGAAAGGCCCCAGTCGCTCACCCGGCAATTCGGCGCGGCGCAGCAAGCCGAAAGGCACGCCGAAGCGCACGACATAACTGCGGCCAACCTTGTTTCACTCACCGAGGTCGGCGCGCAGAGTGCCACCACGCGCGAAAAGACCGCCATAGCCGAGCAGTCTAAGCTATCCGCCCGCGGAATCGGCGACGTTTCCGTCAAGGAGATTGGAGACGCCCTTCGCAAATGCGAAGTCACCATGAACATCAGGACAGAATACCTCATCGGCGGGGCAAACTCCATCTTCGATCACCCCGACGACCCCATGGTCAACATTTACCACCTGCATGAACAGGGCATCGATCCCAAGGGGACAGACTATCTCGAAGAACGTTCCACGACCGAAGAAGTGCTCTTCCCCGAACTCAAGGGCAGAAAGGTCAATGCAGACGAGCGCCCCATGTACGGCGCGGTCAACTTCAGGCAGAACCGCCTTGGCGCCATCACCACCCGGTCGGATTACGGCGCTTCCTCCATCGTCCTCAAGCCAGAAGCAGCGAAAAGGGCGACCTATACCGTCAACGACTCCTTTATCAGCACGAAACTCGATTTCGCCCCGGCTAGGCGGCGCAACTTCTACAGCCTGCTGGACGGCGTGAACGGAGGCAATCTGTTGCGCTATGGCGGAACGATCCCGGAAAGCCTGGTCTCCGCCCTCAAAGATCCGGCTTCCCAGGAGCGCAGGGACTTTGAAGCGTACCTTGATAAGATAGCCCGAGCCCCCAAAGAAAAGCAGGACACCTTTCAGCTGGGCTACAATAATTATCCCGAAAGCATCAAGGCGCACTTTCCGAACCAAGACAAAGATAAGTCTCTCAGTTCGTTCAAGGCATTCCTGCTCGAATGCTTTGCCGACCAGGACGCGACGCGCAGCGCCATGGCCACCCATGACAACCTGGAAACGCTGGTCACACAGATGAACAGCGTCAGCGGCAACAACCTGGCCCGCGCCGTGCAGGCCAACAGGCAGGACGGTTCAGCCAAGCTGACACTCAACCAGGTGCAGTACATCGAAGCCCAGATACAGGGGCCGCTCATCCCCAGCCGAGACATCGCCGAGATCCGCATCAACCTGGACGAAGTCCCCGAAGACGAGCGGGAAGCCCTTAAAGCCAAGGCCCAAAGATACGAAAAGGACACCGGCATCAAGGTCACGTTCACAAGGTTCGATATGGAGACCGAGGATGAAGACCGCATGGACGTGATAGAGGAAAAACAGCAGGACTTCAACGCGCAGCATATCGACCGGGCGGAGCTGGAAAGGAGCAAGCAGGACTACCTGGACCACATGAACGAACATCTCGGCAACATTATCGAGTTCTATAAGTTCACCCTGATGGAAGGTCTGCCGGAAGGCGCGCTCAGGATCGAAGGCAACGCCCTGGCAAAGCTCACCGATAAATTTTTCAAAAAGATCGACGAGATTGCAAAAAATCCCCACAATTATTCGGCACAAGACGTTGTCAGGAATGCCTTTAATGACGTGACCCTGCCAATGCTGAGGGAGAAGGCCGCGCTTCTGCGCGAGCTGGAAGCCATAGCAGCGGAGGATCCGCCCATGACCGCCGCGCAGAAGGAAGCCGTGACCAAGTGGATCGTCAGCGCCAAGGCCCTGCGCTCGCCCGCTGAACTGCGCACGATCGTGAAGCACGCCAAGGCACAGGCGGCATTGTTCAGGGAGATCGCCGCATCAGAACCGCCCATGACCGCCGCACAGATGATGCAGCGTTTTGCCGACACGACGAAGGCCCTGGACGAGGACCTTGTCGAGCTGATAAAATCGTTCAATGACCCCGACTTCGGCCCTGACGATAAGTACACCGAGCAGGACCGCGTCGGCTTCATGTCGATAGCCCTGCTGAAGAACGGCGAACCGCCCATGGACAATGCCGCCATGAAAAAGCTCTACGGCATCCTGGGCAGCCGTGAGATGAGCGCCGCCATAGGGCAGTTTCGTGCGCTGGCAGACGACCCCACGCTGGAAAATCTGGGAGCAGAGCTCGGCAGGATCAATTTCCTGCGCATGCAGC
>JAGAZG010000127.1 GCA_017940105.1 Mailhella sp.
GAGACTACTGGGCAGCTGAGCATTGTCGACGCGGCAGTATGCTCCGGCAAGGAAGAACTCGTCGATTTTGCGTTATCGCTGGCGAAGCTCTCAGGCATGGATATGGCGCGCATGCATGCAGAGGGTTTGATAAGCGCCGTTTCCGAAAAGAATACGCATCTTGCCCGTAAGTTTATCGACCTTGGCGCAGATCCAGACAGTGCCGGTCCAAATGCCTGCTTGGGTTGCCCGCCGCTCATGTTTGCAGCGGACCGCAAGGACGCAGCCATGGTGAAATTGCTGGTGGAGCACGGTGCGAAGGCTGCGCTCCATCTGTCTTCCGTTCAAGATCTGCTGCGGGCCGGGAGGTAAGGGCAATGACCGATATTTTTGAAGACGACTTGCTTGACGACATTCTGAGCAAGAGCGCGCAGGAGAGCTACGACATGACGATGAATTTTATCAGGGAAAACCACATTGACCCCATTGGTCAGGAAACGGAGCAGGGGAGTTCCCTTGAAGAGCAGCTGTACGACGCCATAAGCCGGGTGGACACTCGGCAGGCCAAGATTCTGCTGGCTGACGGCGCAGACGCCAACTTCATATGGCGTGACGGCGAGCCTCTTCTTTTCCATGCCATCGGCACCGGCGACCTCGACCTGGTCAAGGCTCTGCTGGCATTTGGCGCTGACCTCATGGCGAAAGACGCCTGGGGTGGGTTCAGCGCCATACATGCGGCCGTGGTTTCTGAAAGCATGGACATGTTCAGGTTCGTTGCCGAATCGATGATCGTATTAGGCAGGTCTAAAGACGATCTGTTCCAGGAATCCCTGTTCATGGCAGTTTGCACGCACAACCATGATTTTGCTGAGGCGCTTCTGGATGTTGGCGTCGATCCCGACAAGGATGAGTTCGGCGGCAACAAATTTTATGTGCCGTTGCTTCAGGCAGCGCGCCTTTATGACAAGAAGATGGTGAAGATCCTGCTTGACCATGGCGCTACCGTCGCCAAGGACTCATACATGGTGCAGAGGGTGCTGGAAAGCGAATAGGCGCTGTCAGGCATCTAGCAGAAAAGAAGGAGCGGTGATGAGCCGCTCTTTTTTTATTCACGACGTCTGGCCATTTTGAAGGTTTTCATTTGATTCAATGGCAAGGCATCCTGCAATATAGTAAAAACGACATAGTCATGCCTGTACACATGATCCATGCCGTTCTATGTGAACAAATCCCTGTTTGTGCACATGGAGATGAAAATATTTCAATAAAAACAGGGTGTTATTATGCGTTTTTTACAGCCTCCTAAGCTGTAGGCCGAGTGTTCGAATCACTCTGGGGTCACCAATAAAATCAATGGGTTGGCTATTGTATGGGCAGCCCATTTTTTTGTGGCATACCAGCTGCGGCATACTGCAAGACGTCTGCGTCCAGCTCTGGCAGGCTTTCAACGGCCTGCCTTTTTTGTTTTGTAGCCACGTGCTGATAGTGCTTGACGACCATTTGAACGCTCGTATGCCCCATGAGTTTTGCGACTGTGCCGAGGTCTGCACCGCCTGCGATCGCATCCGTTGCGAAGGCATGGCGCAGGTCATACGGACGGATTTTTCTCGTTATGCCGGCTTTTCTGAGGCTGGTTTCCCATGCGTGCTTGATGCTGGTGACGGGTTTACCATTGAAGGTGACGACATATTCGATGCCGTTTTTCTCGTCCTGTGCTTTCCACACCTTGAACAGCTGCACAAGGTTGGACTTGATCGGCACTTCCCGGAACGGTTCAGACGGATTCTTTTTTGCGGCACGGACAAGGACAACTCTCTTATCCAGATCAACATCACTCCAGCGCATCCGCATCAGTTCGCATGGACCGACACGCAATCCGAGTTTCGCTCCAATGATGACCACGCGCTGGACATGCGGAGGGGCAGCTTCGATGATGCGTGCCAGCTCTTCTTCTGAGGGCGGAACAAACTTTTGACTGTGGTATGACGGGCGTTCCGGGAAACGCGGCAGAGCGTTCAGCATGCCGCGCTTATATGCCCAGCGAAGCAGGGTATACAGCCTGCCTACGCGAGAATACACCGTCCTCCCAGAGACTCCTTTTGTCATTTCCACCTGCATAACTTTCGACAGGTCTTGAGGCGTGATCGCGTCAATGCGTTTCCTGCCGATCAAAAGCAAAGGTGTTTTCATGCCGTCAAGCTGGAACGCCAGTGATTTTTTGCCGAATTGCTTTTCCCGCAGATATGCGTAGAATGTGGACTCAAGCGAATCGTCTTCTTTTTTGGGTTCCTGCTCGTCGCTGGGCAGGAACCTTTCTTTTTCAAACTGGAGCTGGAAAGCGATGAGCGCATTCTGTTTTTTCGCTTCCTCCTCTGTTTGGTATGTTTTAGACTGTTGGCGTCCTGTATATGGATTCTTCCAGTATACGCGCCATGTTCCATACTTCTTTCTGTACTGGATGGCCATTGTGTCCTCTCATTGGATGACAGCCAGCTCTTTCAGGAGATCGTCTACGCTTTTACCAAGGACGGTTTTGCTACCGCGTATGCGCGGAACAAACTCTTTTGGCGCTGGCTTCTGCTTGGCTTCCAGTGTGCCAAGCATCTGCATAACCTCAGATCTGATCCAGCGCAAGCGCATCCTCTTCTTTAGCCCTACGTTGATGGGCAGCACGCCATTTCTGCTACAGAACTCACGGGCAGAGCGCGGTCCCATGGAAAGGAGGGTGGACAAGCCCTTGATGTCGAGCATTTCAGATTGCATGTTCACTCTTCACTCCTCCGGTTCTGGCATTGGGCCTGCCCAGCCAATCGGCTTTACGTCTTTGACAAATTCCATGATTTTGTTTCGGGGATACAGTCGTTTTAACCCTACAGGTGCCATATATAATGCTCCGTACTTGCGGCAGACTTTTAAATAAACCTTATCCTGCCTGAGCTGTACAAGTTCCCGGGTGACGCCTTTTTCCTTGTCAATGTATTTGAGCCAGTAAAATCCTGGTTCAGTCGGCGGTTCACTTGTCCATTTCATTTCGTCACCTTCCCGCACTTTTCCTTATTCCCCTCATAGGGGATGCAGTACCACCATCTGTCACATGATGTAGTTACATATTTCTTCTTA
>JAGAZG010000128.1 GCA_017940105.1 Mailhella sp.
AACAACGTTGGCCCGCTTGGAAAATAAGAAGGAGGAATGAAAACCTCGCTTACGGCTTCTATGGAGCTGAAAACAAGAAAGAACAGCCAGAGCAGGGCAGACGCATACGACATGATTCCGTTGATGAACAGCGCCCTGTGCGTTGGAAATATGCCTCCGGAAAAAATAAGTCTGCTGTGCTGCAGGTTTCCCTGGCACCAGCGCCTGTCGCGGATAAGCTCGTCAATAAGAGAAGGCGGACTTTCCTCCCATGAACCGTCAAGATCCGCTGCAAGCCATACACCGTATCCGGCACGCCGCATGAGCGCGGACTCCACAAAGTCATGGCTGAGTATGTCGCCGGCAAGAGGACCATGACCGGGAAGCGTAGGCAGCTGGCAATGCTTTATAAAAGGTTCTGTGCGGATAATGGCATTATGCCCCCAGTACTGCGCATCGCCAAGAAGCCAGAAATGCATGCCTGAAGCAAAAACCGCTCCATAAAGATGATTTGAAAACTGCTGAACCCTTGCAATCAGGCTGTTCATATTTACAGACAGGGGCGGCGTTTGCAGTATGCCCATTTCAGGGTGCTTTTCCATGGCCTTGACCATGCGCACCATGGTTCTGCCGCTCATGACGCTGTCGGCGTCAAACACGATCATATAGCGGTACTGAGCGCCCCAGCGCCGGCAGAAATCGGCGACATTACCGCTTTTTCTCTTTATGTTTTCCCGGCGGCGGCGATAAAAAATATGCCCAGCAGCCTGTTCCCTGCGGCAGAATTCATGCCAGGCGACTTCTTCTGTCACCCATGCGTCGGGATCAGTAGAGTCGCTGAGAATAAAAATATCAAAATGTTCGCTTTCTCCCGTCTGCACAAGAGACTGCCATGTCGCGGCAATGCCCGCCATGTATTTTTTTGAATCCTCATTGTAAACGGGAAACAGTATCGCCGTACGGCAGTCTGGCGCAATAACCACAGAATCACAGTCCGCTACAGGCGAAAACCTGTCCACCTTTCTGAGAATGCTCCAAATGCCTGCTGAGCACATCCAGAATCCGACTGATATCCATCCGAAAAGAATGGCAAAAAGTGAAGCGGTGATCAGCTTGACCAGTTCTATGCCCTGGCTGGGCAGTATGCTGTACATCTGAATTGCGCCTATGACCGCAGGGATAACTATAAGCAGCATAAGCACAAAACGCCTGCGTCCGGCAATCTTTTCCCATGCTTTCTGCCTGCGCTGGCGATCCGCGCTGTATTTCCACGAATCCGGAGCACTGGTATCAGGAGAACGGAAAATATGAAAGAGATTATTCAGCGTCTTTTTAAAAATACTCAGCCATGGCGTCCTGTCCAGTTCCTCAGCAAGCATGGAACTGCGCGTTATGTCAGGGACAGGCTGCATCTGAGGAATACGGCCATCCTGCAAAAGCTCTTCGCCCTTTTCTTCCAGTATGGCATGAAGGCAGGAAAAGGCTTCGGCATATGTAGGATGGGTACTTTTGCAGCGCTTTAGGCTTTCCAGGGCAAGCTCCACGCTTGCCTTGGGATCAAGATCGAGCCCCCGAGCATAAAGAAGTATTCGGTCACGGACGCGCAGATCCATTTCCCTGCGCGGAATATCCAGCGACACTCCTGGTATGTTGATATTGGCATCCATTGCCGAAATTTCACCTTATAACATGTTGTATTATTTGGACTGATCCTGAAGGTCATAGATCCATGTTTCTGTCAGCGGATCTGGCAGGTTTTCGCCCTTTTTAAGAAGGGCACGGAACCGCAGCATGGCTGGTCCCTTGCGGGCAGACATGAGACTCTGCAGCACGCCGTCTTCCTTGGGCAGGCGAACCTTGAACTCAAGCCGCCAGCCCCCATTCACAGGATTATGCGTCAGTTTCTTCTCAAGCAGGGGTATTGGTTCCGGAGTTTCAACAATGCTGGCCAGGCCAGTATCGGCAGGGAGCTCAGAAAGGGCCTTTCCGGCAAAATCAATATGGAAGGTGATTGTATCGGAACTGCGCGAAATTCTTGTTGACACGACTTTTCCGGCATCATGCTGCACGGCTCCCGGCTGCTGCCAATAGAGTTTCCAGCTGTACATCTGCATGTCAGGATAGCGCAGCTCTTCTTCAGGCTGGTCAGGCTTGTCTTTATTCCTAGGCTTGTCCGGAGACCAAAAGGCCACGATATTGTCATGCATTTCATCTTCCGTAGGAATCTCGACAAGATTCAGGCTGCCTTCTCCCCATTCCCCATCGGGAACGACCCAGAGGGAAGGCCTGAGGTCATACCTCGCCTGCAAATCCTGGTAGCTTGAAAAATCGTTATCCCTCTGCATCAGGCCAAACCCACGGGGATTGCGCAAAGGAAACGTATTAACCGCCAGCCGCTTGGGATTGGCTACAGGACTCCAGAACCAATGATCCTCTCCATCGACAAACAGCAGCCCATCGGAATTATGCACTTCTGGCCTGTAGTCAAAATTGCGGCCATTGCTTGCTTCGCCATAGAAAAACATGCTGGTCAGGGGAG
>JAGAZG010000129.1 GCA_017940105.1 Mailhella sp.
AATACACAGGAAGACGACGCATGATGCCCCCTATCCGCGGCCGCGGGATACGTCGAAATTGCCGCCATATTCAAGTCCGTTCCACTCAAATCCGCACCACGGACACTTGGCGACCCCTTCTCCATAACAAGTAATGTTGCCGCACTGACAGGAGACAAAGGCGTTCTGATTGCCGCAACATGGGCAGCTTTCCGGAGCGCCTTCCAAATTCTGCGTGTTGATCTTGAGGCGCTTCTTACCACTGGAGGAAAAGCGCTCATAGGCCTCTCCGGCAATTGTATACGCCCCTTCAAAAGAGAATCTCCCGCCGATTTGCGCAAGGTACTTCATCAGGTACATGCGTCTTGTAGATGAACATTTTGCTGGAATGACAGCCACACTTTCATCCATTGCGCATGATGGCTCTCCTGGACCGACTTTTTCCAAATCTATGCCATTGTGAGGAGCCAGCTTGATTCCGTCATCTCCATAGTCGCTTACGGACATGCTGGACGTTTTTATTGACGCAGTGACCCACTTGAAAAACGCCTTGAAGGATTCCGGCGTAGTCTCGCCCAGCCGCAGCACATTATCCGTCAGGCTCGTGAGCACGCCAGTATCCGCCCCATTACCCAGCGATACAGCAACCAGATTGCAGCCTCGGCGATATTTCCTGTTCCACTGATCCACAGCTTTGCCAGGCTTATCCGTAGGCACTCCATCGGTGAAAAGGAAGATGATTGGCTTCCAGTCACCCTTGATCTCCACCGTGGTTTTCTGCACGTTCTGGTCTATATCGCGCATAAGGTATTCAAGCGCACTCCCTAGTGCCGTACCCTCACCAATAGGCAAATCGGGGGCATTGAACTGATATAGTTCTGTGAGCGGACACAGAGCTTCTGCCTTGCCAGCAAAAGCAATCACGGAAACAAACACCGTTTCCAGTGCATAAGGGTCGCCACGCAGTTCGTTCACGATGGTTCTCAAACCATTCTCTACCTGCAAAATAGTTTCGCCAACCATGGAATCCGAAACATCTACGACAAAATATACGGGCAGGCGACGCATATCCCCTCCTTATCAGCAAATGATATTGACTTCTTCCGGCGGCGGAGGGAGCTCCAGTTCATCACTGGCACCCATGCTTCGATTACCCACGCCAATGGATGACGAGACCCACTTGAAAAACTGCATGAATCCAGAACTGTCTACGGTATCCAGGGAATATACGGTGGATGTCAGCTCAAGGAGAGGATCTGTTTTGGCAGACGGTCCTGCAGCACATGCTACAATGGATGCGAAATGACGCTTTTTGACCTCCGCAGTCATCATACGATAAAGCTGGATATCTGATGGCTTGCCATCAGTCATCAGAAAAAGCAAAGGCATCCAATCACCCTTGACCTCCGCCGTGCTTTTGCGAACGTCCCTGTCTACAAGTTCGCACAGCAGTTTCAAAGCTGCTCCTGTATGCGTCGGTCCAGAATCAGGGGTGTTTATTTCGGGCAACTGCAATTCATCCAGCGGAGTGAGCGGCAGCACGCAACGACATTCCCTGTCAAAGGTGATGATACACAAATTAACCGATTCCAAGGCGAATGGATCACGGCGCAGGCTGGCTACCATAGTCTCCAGCCCTTCGCGCACGGACGTTATGGGCTCGCCCTTCATAGAGCCGGAAGTATCAATCAATAAATACACAGGCAGCCTTCGCATGGATTGGTCCTCAGTCGATTAATGAAAACTTCGCGCCCTAAGCCAACTTTAGGGCGCGTCATAATTAACACTACACGATGATGTTCACTTCTGGCGGTGGAGGGGGCAATTCGTCGATGCCTGAAACCTCCCCGCCGCCATCCTCAACCTTCATGCTGCCAGCACTGACAGAAGCTGACACCCATTTGAAAAACGCTTTGATGGTGGCACTGTCAGCCGTGTCCAGCTGTACGACGGTCTCCGTAATCTTCTTCAGGGTCTTTACATTGGCAGACTGTCCCGCAGCACATGCCACGACGACACCGCATTTGCGCTTTTTAAACTGTTCAAGTCCCCGATTCATGTCATCCGTAGGCTCGCCGTCAGTCATGATGAAAACCAATGGCTTCCAGTCGCCTTTTTTCTCGTAGGTCGTCTTGGAAACTTCGGCATCAATACGTTCGGCAAGAAGTGACAATGCACCGCCCAGAGCAGTCTGACCACCGGCCGTAAGCTCTGGCGTCTGGAAAGACGCCAATTCAGTGAGCGGTATTACCTGCTTGGCATCGGTTGCAAAGGTGATGACACTCAAATACGCCGTTTCCAAAGCATAGGGATCCTGCTTAAGCAAAGAAACGAGCATCTGTACGCCATTTTTCACAGCTTCAATGGGCTCTCCGAACATGGAGCCAGACGTGTCAAGAAGAAGATACACTGGTAACTTGCGCATGATTTACCTCGCATAATCCTTGGCGATCCTTGCAATAGTCAGGCACAGATTAGCGTCTTCATAGGCATCACCAATGGCATTGAATTTCCATTCCTCGTTCCTGCGATATAACTTGCCCATGATCAACGCTCTTTTGCCCCGGTACTGCGGCTGAGCCGTCACATCGTACTGCGCAAAAACGCTACGCACCTTCGTGGGGGTCCCCTCGTACATGCGTATGGAGGCATAAGGAATCTGCGAAAAGTCCTCATTCCCGCAGTTATTCAGGAAAAAGAAAATCTGTTGCACATGGGGATCGACACGCGACAAATCGACAGTGATGACTTCGTTGTCCAGTCCGTCATCGCCACCTTTATCACCTTCAGTGTCATCGCCAGAATGATGCAGCGCGCGGTCAACGGAATCCAATTTGCCTTTCGGCAAATGATAGTTGTTTAAAAATTCAATGCGGTATAGCGGCGAATAGATATGGTCGCAAATATTCCCTTTTTCATCGATCATGATGCAGCTTAAATCCAGGTCGACATCTTTTATTGTTTTTTCCTCTTTAGGAAACAGACCAAGAAAGCCCGCTTTTTTTTCGACGACCTCGATTGCTCCCCAGTTGCAGCCCACACAGAACTGCATCAGCTTGGAACCGCTATCTTTCTCAAGGTTGATTCTTTGTCCTTTTTCAAGACGTATGGCCATATAAGCCTCCCCTAACCCGCATACTTATCGACAAAATACTGCAATCCACCTTTGTAACCGATGCCCATGGCCTCAAACTTCCATTCTCCGTTGCGGCGATATAAACGGCCAAATTCAACAGCGGTCTCCACCGAAAAATCTTCATCCAGGTCGTAGCGCGCAATTTCCTCATTGGTGACGGCATTGTAGATACGGATATAAGCATTGCGTACCTGACCGAAATTCTGCCGGCGCTCTTCTGCCTTATGGATGGTCGCAGTAAAGATTATTTCTTCTACTGATGGGGAAACCTTTGGCAGGTCAACAGTCAATGTTTCGTCGTCACCGTCCTCGCTGTTGCCGCCCGTAAGATCGTCACCAGAGGATTCCACCGATCCATCCGATGACTTTTGGTTGTTGTAGAAAACAAAGAATTCATCTTGAGGAAGCTTTTTGTTTGCACCAATCATAAAAGCGCTGGCGTCCAGATCGTAATCAAAACCGGTACCTTCGTTGGGATCCCAGCCAAGGCCGACGCAAACTTTTTCCAGGCTGACACTGATGCGCTGCCCTTTTTCAAGATTGATCATACGTTAACTCCTCCATTTAGCGTTTGCTCGAGACGACTTCAAACGCGCCGCCTCACCTACGAGCAGCACGGGTGACGTTGCCACAATGATGAACATCCAGTCCGCAATGCTTAGCGGGACGACATTGAAAAACCTGCCGCCTATACTGATAATTGCTATCTGACCGAAGAAAATAAGTGCTGAAATGAACAGGAAAGCGCCGCAGCCCTTGAAATGGAACGCAGATTCACCCGTCGCATAGGCCCTTGCATTAAACATATTCCAGAACTGAAGCATGACAAATATCGTAAAGAACAGGCTAAGTTCATATTCTGACAGCCCGTTGGCGGAAGTCAGAGAAACGCCGAACAGATCCGGCATTGCATGTATGTCACTGTGCTCGAACACCCAAGTCAAAATTATGAGCAGAACAAAAAATGCCCCGCCCACACCGATAATGCGCACCCGCATAGGTTCGTCTATGATAAAGCTGTTTCTGTCGCGCGGGGTTTCGAGCATCACACTCTCAGAAGGCGGCAATGAAGCCAGAGCCATAGCCGCAAAGGTATCCATGATAAGGTTGACCCAGAGCATCTGCGTCACCGTGAGCGGAGAATCCGTGCCTAAGAATGCCCCTGCCAGCACAGTAAAACAGGCCGCTACGTTAACTGTCATCTGGAACAGAATGAAGCGTTGAATGTTCTTGTAGAGTGAGCGCCCCCACATGACGGCGCGTCCAATGCTGGCGAAAGAATTATCGATGATGGTGATGTCGCTGGCTTCTTTGGCCACAGACGTTCCATCCCCCATGGAAAGCCCTACATGTGCTGCGTTGAGTGCCGGCGCGTCGTTCGTGCCATCTCCCGTGACGGCCACAACCTCACGATTACCCTGAAGCGCCTTTACAAGACGTTCCTTATCCAAGGGACGGGCACGGGCTATGATCTTCAGATTTTCCACCCTGCTTTTCAGTTCCTCATCGGAAAGTGCAGTAAATTCCGGACCTGTGATGAAATTGGCTTCACCGTCAGAATCGCTCCAGAGACCAATCTGCCGTCCTATTTCTCGTGCAGTGGCAGTGGTGTCACCTGTAACGATCTTGACTTGAATGCCAGCATCAAGACATTCCCGTACCGCCGCAGGAACATCGGGCCGCACAGGATCGGCGATGGCGGCTACTCCCAGAAAGACGAGACGCTTAGCAGTAATCTGACCATTTTCGAAGCCTTTTTCACCCTCGCACAGTTCCTGACAGGCAAACCCCAACGTGCGCATGCCCTGGGTTTGAAATCCCAAAAGTTGTTCTTGGACTTCTTCCCTGGATTTGTTGTTGCCGATTTCGGCACACATGCTCAGCACTATCTCTGGTGCACCTTTCACATAGAGCATGTTCTTGCCCGATACTGAGCGTATCACTGTGGCCATGCACTTCCTCATGGTAGAAAAAGGTAACTCATCCACGAATACAGTCTGTTCGCGCACCTCACGATAGTCCACGTTTTGGTCATATAGCCACAGCAGCAATGCTGCTTCAGTGGGATTGCCGATGGGCTTGATTTTTTCGTTATCGATATATTCCAGCTGCGCAGTGGAGTTGCAGGCCAGGCTCTCCCTAATTAATGCGCCTTTTTCACCATTAATGTCGCTCAGTCCATAAAAATCAAGAAGTTGCACTGTCATGCGGTTCTGAGTCAGAGTGCCCGTCTTGTCGGTGCAGATGACCGTAGCTGCGCCCATGGTCTCGCAGGCATGCATTTTACGCACAAGGTTATTGGTCTGCAGCATGCGGCGCATACTGTAGGCCAGGCTGAGTGTCACAGCCATGGGGAGTCCTTCTGGCACGGCCACGACGATGAGCGTGACAGCGATCATTACTGTCTGCAGAATATACGCAATAAAATCTACCCAGACAAAGGACGGATCGGATATGAAATACATCAACAGACGTCCAATCACGATGAGGGCAGCAAAGCCGTAGCTGACCTTAGTAATCAAATCACCAAGCCCATCAAGTTGCTCATTGAGAGGAGTTTTGACACTGTCATCAATCTGCGCAGCCTCGAAAACCTTGCCGTTTTCAGTTGCATCACCCACGGCGAACACCTTGGCCACACCGTGCCCATCCATAACATTGGTACCACGCAGAACATGATTAGAAGGGAATGTGGCCTCGTTATCAAATTGCGACTTGTCGGCCGTTTTTCTGCATACAGGTTCACCTGTGAGGGAGGACTCATCCACACTCATGGACACAGCTTCTAAAAGCTCGGCGTCTGCAGGGATTTCTTCTCCTGTCGACAGCAGGAGGATATCGCCCACAACAACGTCTTTTTTGGGGATAGTGCAAGGCTTCCCGTTACGTATGACCTGGACAGATTCGTCATCGTTAACCTGGTTCAGGAGGGAAAATTCCTTGTTTGCCTTAAGCTCAAAGATGAACCCCAGTCCTGTAGCCAAAAATACGGCAATAAAGATACCCACAGGTTCAAAGAAAACCGTTGTTGTCTTGTTTAAACAAATATATTCGTAAAGAGAAATAAATATGGATAACGCTCCGGCAATCATAAGAATAATAATCAATGGGTCTTGAAATTTTTCCAAGTATTGTTTCCATACAGGATCCTTTTTAGGCGGTGTGAGAATATTCACACCATACTCAGCACGACTATTTTTTACTTCCGTATCAGAAAGACCAAAATATTTAGCCATTGTCTTTACCCTAATGCTACGTTTTCTAAAGAATGTTGCTAAGTCTATAGGCTTTGCGCGCACTACCGCTTCGAGGTCATAAATACAAAACGACGTCATCCGCCAAGGATATCATGTTGCTAGGATACTATGGAGATAAAACTCCGTTTGATGCTATTATCTAGCTGCTTTTTATCATTATATTTCTCCCTTGCTGAGCAATCGTTTTGTCTAGAATCGTTGCTAAGGAACTCTGACTGATAGTTACTATGCCACATTAAATTGAATTTTTAATTCGTTAAAATAGAACTAAAAGTTTATCAAGAAAAATCTGCTCTGTGCCACAATAATAATATTAGGAGAGCGGATATGTCAGAAGAACAATGCACGTTGATGACCATTCTTGGCCGGAATATCGCAAGACGCAGAGCAACATTGGGCATGACTCAAAAATTTCTGGCTATTCAGCTTGGCATAAGCCAGGAAGCTCTGGGAAAAATAGAAAAAGGCAAAATGGCCCCCAAACTTTCCCGACTTGAAGATATTGCCTTAGAATTGCAGTGTTCTGTTCCGTATCTGATGACAGATTTCACTAACAATAGAGACATTAATGAAGATATTATATACAGCATTCGTAACGCATTTATTTCACAACCTACACAAATTCAGATTGCTATTATAGAGCTTCTCCAAGCTATTTCTCAGAATAATAAAACTAAGTAGAAATGATAGTAATTTTATATATACTAATTTAATAATATTAAATTATATACAGTTTTATTATCATCTACTGAAATATTTCCGATAAATATACAAAAAAAAAACAATATAACATAAACGTTCCATACCACATTCTTATATAAAAAGATGTGGCAATGGCACGTGTTATTTTATAATCACAAAAAAAAGATGGTACAAAACTATAAAGGTGAACCTGCCCGAATACACTGTTTACTACAACCGGTATTACCAATAGAGTCTGTTTTATTTTTCTTGATTAAACACGCCGGAAGGCTTCTTTACCATATCGGCAATGTCTGCCGGTTTGTCTATGTGCCGCTGTACTGAATACGTATCTCATACGAGCTGTAGTCGGTTTCGCCGTTTCCAATCTCACAGGCAGAAACTGATATTGTGCATCCGGCGGGAGCAAATTTATATGCATTGCTGATGATGTTCAAAAGAATGCGGTTCAGATTTTTTATCGCACCAGACATAGCGGTTTGTGATCTGCGAAGCATGCACGGAAAAATCTATATTCCATACGGCAGGCTGACCTACTGCCGTGCCGAAACTGCCCTCTTCTCCACTTGAAAAGGAGTCCGTCATTCAGCATAGGGCCACATTCACCGTGCCCATAACAAGAACTGTTGAAAGAAACGAAGGTATTGTTCCAGGCCCTTCCAGCGCACTTAATCGTCCATCGCGCTCTCATTCGCCCGCAGTCTGGCGAGGCTACATGGCAAAATGCGGCTTCGGATTCCATGCTTGCTTATGCCATGTAACTTAAAGTTCATAAAAAAGGGCGGCTCATTCAGTTTACAAATGAGCCGCCTTTTGCTTGAGAATTATGCTAATCCCATACACGCTTGTCTTCAATGGGCTTGATCTGCGGCGGCAGGCTGCCCGGCGTGAGGACACGGAGATCAGGACGCAGCTTGATGCGCTCGCGGAACATATGCAGCAGTTCTTCCTTGCGCTTGAACTGGCTGGCTTCGATGTACAGGATCATTTCGTCCACGCCGCCAGGGTTGGTGACCTCAATCTGCCAGCGCTTGACCTCTTCAAAGCGGGCCATGACCTGCTCGACCTGATGCGGATACACGAACATGCCCTTGATGCGGGTCGTGGTGTCGACGCGGCCGACAATGCTGCCAAGGCGCGGGCTGGTCCTGCCGCAGGCGCAGGGCGTGCGGTCAATATACGAGAGGTCGCCGGTGGCAAGGCGGATCAGCGGGTAGGTCTTGTTGAATGCCGTGACCACGACCTCGCCCACCTCGCCGTCTTTCAGCGGTATGCCGGTATCGGGATGGCATATTTCGACATAGCAGCGGTTTGAAATGTGCAGGCCTTCTTTCTGGAAGCACTCATAGCCTATGCAGCCCACATCGGCCGTGCCGTAGCCCTGGCGCATGATGATATCGTATTTCTTTTCCATCTGAGAACGCATTTTCTCAGAAAGGCGCTCGCCGGTGACAAAGGCCACTTCCAGGAACAGGTCCTTGCGCAGGTTGAGCCCTTTTTCTTCTGCCCTGTCGGCAATGTGCTTGAGAAAGCTCGGCGTGCCCACATAGCCTGAAACGCGCAGCTTCTGCATGATGTCAAGCTGCGTGCCGGCATCGGTAGGGCCGGATGGTATGGCAGCGCAGCCCAGATTTCGCAACGGCTCTTCAAACATCAGTCCGGCCGGGGCGAGATGGTAGTTAAAGGTCACCTGAACGGCGTCGCCGGGACGGAAGCCCACAGAATAGAACGCTTCGGTATAGCCCCAGTAATCGTCAGTCCTGTCTTCGGGGTCGAAAATCGGCCCGGGAGAAAGAAACACGCGGCGCAGATCGCCGATATCCTTGGTGAGCAGCCCGCCAAGGCGAGGCCCCATGGTCTGAAGGAAGATCAGCTCTTTCTTTTTAAGAATAGGTATATGCTTTATGTCTGAAAGGGATTTAAATTTTTCTACATTAAACTGCGCACGGTCAAAGCGCTTTTTCACATCTTCGGAATAGCGGTACGCATAAGAAAGCAGATCTTTAAGCTGGATCAGGTTATACTGGCGGCGTTCGCTTTCATCAAGGACTTCGCGACGGCTGTAAATGCCTTCGGTCCGATCTTTGCGGGTCATGGGCAACTCCCTGCATGGAAATTTTATTATACGAGAAGAATTTTTTAGGCAATTCACGGAAAAAATGCAAGAATTATTTTATTTTATCTATAATTTCAATATATTGTGGTATTTTTGCCGGCAGCTTGATTTCATGCGCCGCCACGGGGTATCCTGACAAGCGCGTTTAATGAATGCCCCTGCGGCTTTTCCATTGCTCCGAGGTACTATCATGCCATCTGAAATCTCCCTTCCCAAAGTTGTCCTGCTTGGACGCCCAAACGTGGGCAAGTCAACCCTGTTCAACAGGCTTATCCGCAGCAACCGCGCCATCACCCACGACAGGCCGGGCGTGACGCGTGACCGCATGGAAGGCGTGGTTCATTCCTATGCAGGCGGTGATTTTGCGCTTGTGGATACTGGAGGCATCACGCTGGACAGCCATCATGCTGTTTCCGAAGGTCCTGAAGGCATCAGGGGCTTTGAGGCAGAAATACTGCGCCAGGCCGAAGAAGCCCTTCAGGAAGCGGCTCTCGTATGCATGGTTGTTGACGGCAGGGACGGGCTCATGCCCTTTGACGAGCATCTTGCCTCGTATCTGCGGCGCAGCGGCAAACCCGTGCTTCTTGTGGTGAACAAAGTGGACGGAGCCGAAAAAGAAGACATCCTGAGCGCTGAATTTCACGGGCTCGGCTTTCCCATGCTCGCCTGCTCGGCAGAGCATGGCTTCAACCTGCGCGGTCTTGAAGAAGAAATCTGCGATCTGCTGCCCGATCAGGAAGGAGCGGAAAACCAGCCCGCTGCACAGGAAGAAACGCTTGAAGAAGACCATGACAAGCCGGGCATACGCCGCCGCAAGGCTGCCGACAATCTAAGGCTGTGCCTGCTCGGCCGTCCAAACGCCGGCAAATCTTCCATGGCCAACGCCTTTCTGGGCAAGGAACGCATGATCGTCAGCGGGGTGGCTGGCACCACGCGCGACAGCGTGGATCTTGCCCTCGAAAAAAACGGCAAGAAATATACCCTGGTTGACACCGCAGGGGTAAGGCGCAGATCCCGCATTGTTGATGCCGTAGAGCGTTTTTCTGTCAACTCATCCATTAAAAGCACTACCAAGGCAGACGTCACCTTTTTGCTGCTCGATGTTTCCGAAGGCCTTACCGCTCAGGACAAAAAGCTGGTGGAGCTGCTTGACGAGCGCAAAACGCCTTTTCTCATCGTGCTGAACAAAATAGACCTGGTTCCCGCGAAAAAACGAGCGGAAATACTGAAAGATCTCAAAGAAGAACTGAGCTTCTGCGGACATGTCCCCGTGGTGCCGGCTTCAGCCATGACAGGCGAAGGACTGGACAGGCTCATACCGCTGGCAGAACGCATTTATGCCGAATGCGGAACCCGTGTTTCGACCGGCCTGCTCAACCGCGCCATGGAAGAGACCCTCGCCAGGCATCAGGCTCCCGTAGTGCGCCGCGTGCGTCCTAAATTTTTCTACCTTACCCAGGCCGAAAGCGAGCCGCCTACATTTGTCTGC